>CAZSBI010000241.1:0-2978 GCA_964604735.1 uncultured Flavobacteriaceae bacterium
TCGTAGCCACCCATTGGATCGTTTTCTCTATACCCCCAAATCCATTCTCTGTTTTCATAACATTTGTCGCTGGTTACATTGACGATTGCTTTTACGCTGTCCGTTTTTCGAGCAGCCTCAAAAACATTTAGCGTACCCATAACGTTGGTACTGAATGTTCCGACCGGATCGGCATAAGAAGGGCGTACCAAGGCTTGTGCTGCAAGGTGAAAAACGATTTCGGGTTGTATTTTGGCAAAATATTCGTCTAATGTTTTGGCATCTCTTAAATCGGCTTCGATGTATTCGATATCCGGATTGAGCAAGGCAAAATGATTGGGTTCGATGTCGGGTTTCAAGGCATATCCATATACTTTGGCGCCCATTTGGCGTAGCCAATACGACAACCAAGTGCCTTTAAAACCGTTGTGTCCGGTAACCAGAACAACTTTATCCTTGTAAATACCGCCAAAAAGTTTATCGAAATTTACCAAGTTTTCCATAATGCTTTGTTTTGATTCCACATATCGTTAAGTTGTTTGTTATCGCGAAGTGTATCCATAGGTTTCCAGAAACCATTGTGTTTATAAGAGAATAATTCGCCGTTTTGAGCTAAATGTTCAAGTGGTTTTCGTTCCCAAATACATTTATCGCCATCTTCGATATAGTCTAATACGCCGGGTTCACAAACAAAAAAACCGGCATTGATCCAACCACCGTCACCGGCAGGTTTTTCCATAAATGCGTTTACTTTTTTATCGTCCGAAGCAAATTCGATACCACCAAAACGTCCTTCCGGTTGGTAGGATGTCATTGTGGCTAATTTGCCGTGTTCCTTGTGAAATTTCACCAGTTCATCAATATTTATGTCGCCGACACCATCGCCATAAGTCAGCATAAAGGTTTCGTCACCAATAACGTCTTTGGCGCGTAAGATACGTCCGCCTGTCATGGTATTTAATCCTGTTTCGAGCAAAGTTACTTTCCAAGGCTCGGCTCTATTGTTCAATATTTCGACACTATTATTGGCAATATCAACGGTAATATCACTTTTGTTTCGGTAATAGTTGATAAAATAATCTTTGATAACATGTCCTTTATAGCCTAATAAAATGACAAATTCGTTGTGTCCGTAGTGGCAATACGATTTCATAATATGCCAAAGAATAGGTTCGCCGCCTATGGGTACCATGGGTTTCGGGATTAGATTTGTAGCTTCGCTCAATCGGGTGCCAAAGCCGCCTGCTAAGATTAATGTTTTCATACTATTTCGATTTTTTATGATTATTTTTTTCTTTGGAAGATGAATCGTTTTCATCTACAATTATTTTATTTACATCAACTTTATCCCAAGGATCTTCTTGTTTTAAGTTGATAGCTTCTCGCGCTGCCAATATGCCCATAGTTGAAAAAACAAAGGCGATAAATGAAAAGCCTAACATACCCCAAGTACGCGTCGAAGTGAATAGTAACTCACTTTGTGCTACAAAATAACTTCTATTTAACACGACTAAAATGGTAGATATTACAAAAAATATATTGTACCAAATAAGTGGACGTGCAAATGGCGTAATACTTCCTACTACGGCTTTTTTTGAGGTTGGAATATACGGAATTTTATAATTTAAAATGGATAAGAAAAATCCAAGCGAATAAATAGGCCATAATGCATATTTTAAGACCATCGCTTTAAAATGAAATTTTCGTTCGGTTTCGGGGTGCACCATAAATTTTTGTGTATAGACATAAATTAAGGTAGCAATAATTAGAATAGGCATTCCTTTGGCAATAAATTCTGAAAAAACCATATTGGCGGGAATGGCTCCTGTGACAAAATATAATGGTGGAATCAGAATAAAAAACAAGGTTAATATGCCTGTAAAGTAATAAAATGAGATAGCGCCATACGAAAAGCGTTGCCAAAAAGTAAATTTTTTGAACAAATTTGGATAATCGACAAAAAGCACTTCAAAAACCCCTCTTGACCATTTGAGTTGTTGTTTGGCAAAAGAGCCAAAATCTTCGGGTACTATACCACGACTGACAATTACCGGATTGTAAACCGATTTCCATCCTGCAGCGTGAATACGCATTGATGTAACCAAATCCTCTGCCAAGGCAACAGCGTGTCCGCCTATACTGTCAAGGGCTTTTCGTCTAAAAGTACAATTGGCACCAATAGCCACAGCCGCTCCATAACCATATAAACCCATTTGTGTAGGACCATAAAACGAGTAAGTTTGTTCGGCAGCACCGGCAGCCACAAACGAAGCAGATTGGTTGTAATAACCCTGCGATACTTGTACAAAACCCACTTTTTCATCTTCAAAAAAACCAAGTGTTTGGTCTAAAAAATTTGGGAATGCGATATGATCGGGGTCAAGAATTAAAATAAAATCCTCTGTGGTTAATTCTAAGGCTTTGTTCACTTTTCCGGCTTTGGCACCGGGCAAATTGGCTAAATTCAGCCAAGTAACACCGTATTTTTCGGCCAGTTCTTTAAAAGCCGGATCTTCTGTGCTATCTAACAAATAAGTATTGTGCGGATAAGTAACCTTATTGAGTGCCTCAAAAGTTTTTTCAAACATCGATAAAGGTTCGCCGGGAGCGCTTGTTGTAAAAATAGCTACTGACATTCCCTGTTTGGGTTTGGGAACAGTAAGCGGTTTGGTAATTTTCAGATAATTAATCCAAATCAAAATTACTCTAAAAATGCCATACCAAAAGAAAGTGCTCAGAAGTACAAATAAGGGAAAATTGACGATATGTTTTTTTTGAAACCACCATTCTGACAACAAAATAATACTGACCACACCCGCAATAAACAAAACTGCCAAGATAAATCTATCGAGTAAAGTTACATCGGCGGCGGTACGAAATTGCCACATATTATATGATTTCTTTTTGCTCATTTAAAATTTGTATAATGCCATAATTCCGGCTAAATGACTTTGATAATAATTAGTCGATTGAAATGTGTATTGTGCTTTTAGCGCAAT
>CAZSBI010000242.1:0-4806 GCA_964604735.1 uncultured Flavobacteriaceae bacterium
ATCATTGAAAAGAAGAAAATCCAACATAAAGCCTTAGGCGAAATTATTTTAGCAGAAGAGAAAGAACGCAAACGCATAGCTGCCGATTTACATGACGGTATAGGACCTGTTATGTCATCTATCAATCTGTATTATCAAGCATATATCGATGAAAAAAATCCGGAAAAGAAAATAAAAATCGAAAAAAGACTTAAAAATATTATAGATGCTGCCATAAGCGATGTGTCAAAAATATCGCATAATATTAGCCCGAATATCCTTGAAAATAACGGACTGATTTTTGCCCTCGATAATTTTATCAATCAAATTGGAATTCAAAAAAAGTTAAATATTATATTCAATTATGATAAAATCTTTCGATTTGATATAAAGAAAGAATTAACTGTGTACAGGGCTGTAACCGAATTAATAAACAATACTTTAAAATATGCCAATGCATCAGAAATAATTATCAATATCAATACAAACGAAAAACAATTGATTGTAGATTATTACGACAATGGTATTGGATTTGACAAAGAAAAAACCAAAATAAAACAATCCGGCATCGGATTATACAATATTAATAACCGAATGACATCACTACAAGGGAGATTTGACTATGAAACAAGCAAAAATAATGGATTTCAAGCCAAATTAGTAATGCCGTTTAGCTAAACAAACAAAATAATGAAAACAACCATAGCCATTATCGATGACCATAATATTTTTAGAGAAGGCATTATGCTGGTGCTTAACCAAATTGACGAATTTGAAGTAGTATATGACAGCTCAAACGGCTTAGATTTTTTAGAATATCTTGCTACTAATGTACCGGATATTGTTCTAATGGATGTAAATATGCCGGTAATTAACGGTATAGATACCTCAAAAAAAGCCTTACAATTAGTTCCCGAGCTAAAAATTATTGCGCTAACAATGTTTAATGATTTATCGCATTATACACAAATGATAGAAGCGGGTGTACAAGGTTTTGTAATCAAAAAAGCAAATAAGAACGAATTGTACACCGCTATAAAAACGGTTAACGAAGGAGGTAATTACTTTAGCCAAGAGATTCTGCAAAAATTAGCCTTACAATCGGTAAAAAATAATCAATTTAACAAAGAACAATTAACGATACGAGAGATGGAAATTATACAACTCATTTGTCAAGGAAAAACTACTAATGAAATTGCCGAAAAATTATTTATCAGTGTAAAAACCGTCGAAACACATAGAGCTAATACCTATAAAAAAGCTCAAGTCCGAAACTTAGCCGAATTAATTGTATGGGCGGTTAAAAACAATTATTTCTCGATTTAGCAAAAAAAACAGCACTCCAAAATAGTTGCTATTTTTGTTATATTTGCCAAAATTAAATTCTTGTTATGAAAAAAATTCTTAAAATCGTCAGCCTTATACTTTTTGCAGCAATAATCGGTGGTTATATTTACATTCGCAACATAAAAATATCCGGTTTAGCCGATTATAGCAAAAACATAAAAATTGAAGGTTTAACCGATGAAGTTACAGTTTACAGAGACGAGTACGGCGTGCCTCATATTTATGCCAAAAATGAAAATGATTTGTATTTGGTTACCGGATACTTGTCTGCACAAGACAGATTATGGCAAATGGATTTACTCCGTCGTGTTACACAAGGACGTTTATCAGAAATTTTTGGTGAAGATTTAGTCGATGTAGATGTTACCCTTCGCAAATTACAAATTTCTAATACTTCAAAAGAACTCAAAACAAAACTCGACAAAGAAGTAACTGTGCCTTTAGATTATTTTTCAAAGGGCGTTAATCAATACATAGCCGATCACAAAGACAATTTGCCTTTCGAGTTTAAAGTATTAGGCTACGAGCCCGAAGCTTGGACCCCCATACACTCCTTAAATATGGTAGGTTTTATGGCTTGGAATTTAGAAATGGGTTACAAACTGGAAGCTACTTATGATGCCATCAGTAAAAAAGTAGATCAAGAACATTTTAAAGAAATTTTACCCGGTATGGACTTGCAAGACGTCTTTATTTTTAACGATATACCCAATAAGGTCGCTGTCGATTCAACATTGATAGCCACATTGCACAAAATTACCGAAATACAACCGGAAATATTTAACGGTAGTAATAACTGGGTAGTATCCGGCAAGAAAAGCACCACAGGCAAACCTATATTTTCTAACGATATGCACTTAGGCTTAGATATACCCGGTATATGGACCAGAATGCACCAAAATATTGAAGGAAAACTTAACGTAACCGGCGTTATATTACCCGGCGCTCCCTTTATTGTAGCCGGTCATAACGACCGTATTGCTTGGGGAATGACCAATGTAATGCTAGACGGCTCCGATTTTTATGTCGAAACTATTAATCCGGATAACAAATCGCAATATAAATTTAATGGCGAGTGGAAAGATATGCGTGTTTTACACGAAAAAATATTTGTCAAAGGCAAGGAAGCGCCTGTTGAAAAAGATTTATATTTTACACATCGTGGTCCTATCTTTACCAAATTTGACAAATTGCAAAGTAATCCCGTATCAATGCATTGGATAGGCAACGAAGAAAGTCGTGAAATAGATGCACTTTACAAAGTAAATCGTGCCGGAAACTGGAAAGAATTTAAAGATGCCGTCAAAGGTTTTCAATCTACCAGCCAAAATATTGCTTATGCCGATATTGATGGTAATATTGGTTTGCAAATGACCGGACGCTTACCCAAAAGACAAGCACCCGGCTATTTATTTTTGCCCGGCGATACCGACAAATACGATTGGAAAGCCTATGTGCCTTATGACAGTTTACCTTATGAATATAATCCGGCAAGAGGATTTGTATCATCGGCAAATAACCGTACGGTAAATCCCGATAAATTCAAATATTATATTTCAGAATGGTACGATTTGCCTTATCGTATCAAACGAATCAGACAACTACTAAGCGCCAAAGAAAAACTATCGGTTGACGATATAATTGCAATTGATTATGACCATCATTCTGTACAAGCAGACGAAATGAAACCCGTTTATATAAAACACCTTGACAAAGCCAAAAAGTTGTCAAAAGAAGAACAAAATGCCTTACAAGTTCTTAAAGATTGGGACAATGTTTATACAACAGAAGCCGTAGCGCCCATTATTTTTGAAAAAATGTATATAAATATGATTGCCAATATCATCAAAGACGAATTGGGCGATGAAGTATTTCATAGTTTAAACAATATGTCATTAGGGTCAGAATATTTAATGAGTACAATATTTGCACAAGACGGTTCAGTTTGGTGCGACGATATCAATACCAAAGACAAAAAGGAAACCCTTCAAGATATGATCGAAAAATCATTTAAGCAAACCATACAACAATTAACTGAGGAATATGGCGATGCAACACAAATAAAATGGGGCGATGTGCATCACCTAACGCTTCAGCATCCACTCGGAAAAGTAAAAGCCATTGATATGGTGTTTAACCTAAATCGTACTATTAGCGCGCCCGGATGCAGCAATACGGTTTCACCGTTTTCGTTTGTGCCCAATGCTTATTTCGATGCTAATTTTGGCGCCTCCGAAAAACACATTTTCAGCACAGCAGACTGGGACAAATCTTATAGTATTTTACCCACCGGAGTGAGTGGTAATCCAATAAGCGATTACTACTGCAATCAGACCGATAAATATGTAAAAGGCGAAGTGCTACCCGACTATTTCACCAAAGATATTGTGAAACAAAAAGCTAAGTTTACAGCAATTTTTACAAAAAAATAATAGGCTTAAATCTAACGCATAAAAAAACGACTGAAATTACTTTCAGTCGTTTTTTTATAAAACTTTAATGATTTAAGCAGCACCAATAATATGTTTTAAATCACCGATTTGATTTTCCCAAAGCATTTTAGTTTCTTCAACCTCATCATCATCACAAAAATCGGTAACCAAAAGCGATACGTCTTTGGTTAACTCATCTACAACTATTTTAAACTCAATATAGGTGCCTGTTTCTTGGTCATCGTCGTCTAGCCACTTGTATTTTACCCGCTCATTTTCTTTTTTAGCTGAAATTTTTGCTTTTTCACCGACATCATTCCAAATAAAGGTGAAAATTTTTCCTCTTGAATTGACATCGTCTGCAAACCAACCTGCCAATCCGGATGGCGTGGTTAAATACTGAAAAATCATCGACGGAGACGCGTGGATAGCGAATTCTAATTCTACTTTTACTTTCTTAGACATAATATTTATCTTAATTTCGGCACAAAGTATAAATAAAAATTTAATTATAAAAATTTATTGTCTTATTTTTGTCTCAAAGTATATAAAAATTATGATAACATCAGAACAATTAAAAGATTTAGAAAAACGTCTCACCGCTTTACACTACTATCTTTGACATTGACCGGAAGAAAATAGAAGTACAAAACGAAGAAGAAAAGACCGGCAATCCCGACTTTTGGAACAAACCCAAAGAAGCAGAACTTATCATGAAAGGTATTCGTGCCAAAAAACGTTGGATTGAAGAATTTGATGAAGCACAAAACAACTTTGACGAATTAGTCATTTTCTACGATTTTTACAAAGAAGGCGAAGCTTCTGAAAAAGAAGTCACGCAACAATTTAACAAAACACTAAACATTGTAGAGAATCTCGAATTTAGAAATATGCTGTCCGACGAAGCCGACAGTCTTAGTGCTGTACTACAAATTACAGCAGGCGCCGGTGGTACCGAAAGCAACGATTGGGCAGAAATGTTGTTGCGCATGTACTTGATGTGGGCACAAAAAAACGCATATAAAGTTAGAGAAATCAACTACCAAGC
>CAZSBI010000243.1:0-4489 GCA_964604735.1 uncultured Flavobacteriaceae bacterium
ACCCAAGCACCCATTCTTACGTCAGCCAGTGTAAAATCAAATATTTTTTTATTGTCTTTTTCGCGATAAATAAGACCTTTTAAACCTACGTTTCCATATACGGATAATCCTGCTTGTGCACGCCATCCGTTCATTCCCACGGGATTATATCCGGCACATCCGCCTTTATATTCCATTAGCGAACCGAACATTTCGGCACCGGCACCAATATGTTAACCCACTCCGGGATAATACCCCAATACAACTACTTTTTTAAACAAAGTATCTCCTTTGGTATTGAACATAAAATTTACTCCGAAAGAAAAACCTTTACCCAATGCGGCTTTTTGGTTGGTAACTCCCATATTGCTTTTAAATCCGGGTTCTTTACCCAATGCTTCTTTGTAAGCTGTTTTATATTTGTTTGAGAAACCTGTTGGCGTTGGTATTTTGTTGCCAACCATTAGATATTCTCCTACACTTATATTGATATTTTTAGGAAACAATCTAACAATATTCATATTGCTTGGTTCGCCTAATTTTACTGACCAATCGCCTTTTTTTCCATTGAGATCCATTTCAAAATTTGAATTAGTAGATTTGACCAGCTTTAAATTTAAGTCGAAGTTTGCCGCCATATTAAAATGTTCCTTAGGAAAATCGTAATCTACATTTACTTTTCCTTTTGCGTGAGCATCAGAGCGTTTGTTTAAGCCTGCTCCGATATAAAATTGTCCAAAGAAACCTACTTTTTTGATACCATCGTGTTTGGTAATATCGGCTTTGATTCCTATATCTGCATTAAATACTTCGTCTTTTGGAGTTGTTGCCAATACGGCAAGAGCTTTGAGTCCCCAATCGCCTTCTTTGGGTTTGAAAACAATAACTTTATTACCGCTTTCTTTTTTCTCGATAGGTTTCATATTATAGTAAGCACCACCGCCAAAACCTCTAAAAGCAAATCCGGGTAAGAACGGAACACCGGGAGGAGGCAATACCACTTTTGCTTCTACACGCCAATATCTGTAAAATCGGTTATTATTGTTTAAATAATTGGTATTTCCAAACTGTACCAAAGCATCGGTTCCTAATTTTATGGGAGTAAAAAATACATTTATTTTGCTTTTAAAACCATCGCCGTAAATGTAATCGTTGGCAAAAAAGTCTAAGGAACCTTTAATTTTTACGGTAGGCGTTTTAGCATCGACACTTATTTTTGAAATGCCTAAACCGACAAATTCGGGTTCGTAACCGTCGGCTGTTTTATTAATGCCTCCTTGCAATCCGAAAGTTGTCCTTCCGCTAATGTCTTTACTTAGATTAAAGACTGCATCAAAACGCAATTCGCCATTGAGTACTTGTTGTGAATTGGTAGGAATTTGTTGGTGATAATAAATTCTTTTGATTGTAACCGGAAACTTTTTCACCTTTTTTTGAGGACTTGCAAAAGACCAAGTTCCTGCATTAAAAGTAAATGGTTTCTTCTTGATGCTCGTATCTATATTTAAGCCGACATCTTGGAAATTTATTTGTAACCAATTCTTTTTTTCGGCATCTTTTTTACCTTTATCTTCTTTGCTTTCCCAATAAAATTTACCGTTTAGATTGATTTTTGATACAAATTTTTTAGGATAAACAGACAAGCTTATGGCAGAAGTATTGGCTAAATCCATTTTACCCTCTAACATTTCAACATTGATAATTCCGGGTTGCACCGTAAATAAGAAACTACTTGTTTCGGTAGAGTCTTTGGCAAGATGAAACAAAGCTTTGTATTTTAGGTAGTTATTCTTTTTTTGATTGTCTGAAATAGGCAATACCAATTTTCCTTTTACCCAAGCTTCGGTTAATCTGTTCAATTTTATTTCTAAGAAAAAATGCTCAATACTACCTGATAAATCGGCAACTTTTCCATCTTTGATGCTAACGATATCTTTGGCATTGATTTGCATACTGATACCATTTTTATCAATAATCATATTTTTGGCACTAAAACTAATTGGTTTTTTATCTTTTTTGCTCCAAGCTTTTGGCACTTCTACCTCAATTTTTTTGGCAAAGAACCCCATAAAATGTTTATTCTGATTTGGATATCCCGAAGGGAAAGTCATCTTATCGGCATTAGAAACATCTGATAAATCGAAACTGATTTCGTCGGCTTCAATTTTTACACCTTCGGTATCCGGAATTAATGATGAGGGTAATTTTCCGGTCAAAATCATATCGTTCCAATTTTTGTAAACGCCTGTTAAACTGATTTCTGTATTTGATTTTTTATCGGGTAAACTCATCCAAGCAAGTGGTAATTTGGCTGAGGCAACCGTTTGAAAAGATATGGTATCTTGCGAAATTTTCAGGTAGCTACCATCAATTTTTTTACCCTCTGATTTTTTAAATTTTAGTTCTACTTTGTCTTTTCCTCCTTCTTTAATTACTACATCTTCTACCAATCTTAAATAGATATTAGGTTCTGCCAAACCCGAAGGGTGAAAATAAATTTTCCAAGCGTAGTAACCAAAAGGTTTCAGCCCCCAAGACGGCGGTAATGATTTAGAAGCCACCATTTTGACACGCGAGCTGCTCGACAAGAATATCATTTCGGTAATAATCATATTTTCGTGGTCAATATTTACAATTCCCGGTACCGTAAAAAACGGATTTTGAGTTGTTCCTTTGTAGCTGTAAATATGAAGCGGATTGCTTTTGACCCAATTATTCAATTCTTCAATAGCCTTGTTTGTCCAAGATTTTCGGTTTCTTTTTATCCAAATTTTAGGATAATCGGGAGCTGTTTGTCTAAATTGTGCATAAACTTTTCCTGATTTTAGTTGATTTACCGAGTCTAATTCAATATTTTCAAAAGCTACTTTTACATTAGATTTTAGCCAATCGACGTAAACGGTGCCTTCACCGGTATATTTATGATTGTCAATTCGCCAACGATTTACATTTACTTCAAACTCACCGTTACTGCCGGCACGAAACTTTTTATTGACATCTTGCATCGGATTGCTTGCATTTGCTTGTGTTGTATCCGTTCCGTTTCCTTGTTGAGCAGTATCCGGAAGAACCGTAAAGGTATAAAACGGAGCAAAACCATTATTGTTTGTAAAATAAGGAGTATCGTTTAAACGAAGAGCCTTCACGCTCCACACATATTGTTTGGATGCATTGGAAGCCGTGTTGGATAAATTGACATTACCCATCATTAAATAATATTGATTTACTCCTACAAGTTCTTGTTCAATAATCGGATGATTAGATAAAAATGCTTGTTGTGGTGTTTGACCATTTGATACTTCTGCCACCGAAAGCAAATATTTTATACCGTCTTGTGCAGGCGGATTGGGTGATATGGGTGTCCAACGGAAAATTACATTTTGCACATTTGCCGATTGTATTTGTTGTTGATTAAAAGGAAGTATTAATTCAGGCATCTGATAATCGGTTAGTATCATTTGCTGACAAACTTTTTGAGGTGTCGAAATTGTAATTCCGTCCAAATCGACTAATTTGACACAAAAACGATAATTTCCGGCAGGCAACAAACCTGTTCTGATGATACTTGCTCGTTCTCCTTGACTTTCGTGTATGCTCAATGCGCTATACGGTATTATTTGGTCGGCAAAATAATTGGCACTTCCCAAGGGCAGTTGCATTACCGGCATATCTTGTGTGCGAGTTTCTGCAATTAATCTGTTATCGAGATAAATTTCTGCTTCAATTTTATAAGATCTACCTTCCATATTCGGATCGGTATTGGTAACTGTTAATATGGCAACTTCATTTCTGTTTTCCCATTCCGATATTTGTGGTGTCGGATGCGAACTGACATTTAAAGAAATATGCACTTGTGCAAAAGTTGTCAAACTTGCTAAAACGAATAGTATATTGATTAGTTTTTTCATTTGAAATAATATTAGATTAAAATTTTTGGTTTAATGAGATTTGAAATCTATTTTCTTGCACCACAGCACCGGGACGGTATGATCCGTAGCGTCTGTCGTTAAAATAGTAGCCGAAACGAAGGTCGGTTTTCTTTGCCAATTGGTATTTAATTTTGACATTTACATTAAGTCTGTCGTCACCCGAATAGTTTTTTTGCAATAAATGGGTGTAGGTGGTATATAAATTTGTTTTAAGTTTTTTCTTGAAAAATTGATAACCGATATTCAATCCGCCGTTCATCATATCAAAAGAAAATAAATCGGAATGATTTTGTAAATACATAGCAAACAAACCAAAGCTAAAACCTGTTTTGGTAAATCCGGTTACATAATTGGCTTGCAATAATCTGTTTTCGGTATTGATGGTCGATTGCGAATAAGTATCAAACTGACTAAACTTGTCTAAGGAAGCGGTTAGCGATATTTGTTGAAAACGTTTTTTGTTTACTACTTGATATGTCGGAGTGATTGACATTGCATTGCTAACCATTTCAATACGATATAAATTATCTCTGCGATTATTTCTAAACCCAAAATTGCTGTAATTGGCATTGATTGAGAAT
>CAZSBI010000244.1:0-8918 GCA_964604735.1 uncultured Flavobacteriaceae bacterium
TTATCCTTTAAACTATCAATATAATTACACTCTACAACATCATTAATGTTACTTATTGACATTTCAAGCCAATTTTGAGAAGCTTCAAAAAGTGTATAGTAGTTATTGTTATAATATCCTTTTAAAAAAGCTAACTCTTCCGATATTTCTTTTATCTTGTCAGGGAAAAGTGACTTATAGACTTGTAGAAAACACATATTTACAATATCATTATACAGGTAATATTTATTATTTTCAATTTGATTACAAAAATGCCTTGGAGCAATATTATAAAGCATACGAAATTGCCAACGCAAATGATTTTGTTTTAGAATCAATTAAAATAAACAATAATATTTCTCTAATTTTAAAAGAGCAACAACAAGAAAACAAAGCCTTACAGCATTTTAAAGAGAATTTAACTTTTGGAAGGTTTATTAATTCAAAAAATATTATTAATAAAAGTAAATTCAATATTTCAGAAACTTATTTGAGTATAAACCAACTTGATTCGGCACGATATTATGCCAAACAACTGATTGATTCATTAGATTCTGAAGACAATCTTCTTTCGTCGGTATATTATACTTATGCCAAAGCATCTGTCGGTGTCTTAGCATCAGATAGTTTAGAATACTATTTGCAAAAAGCTATTTCTATTGAGTCGCAGAATTATCTTGCCTACCAATTATTAGCTTCAATAAAAAAGAAAAATAACATAGACGAAGCTTTAAAATATTATTTACTAAGTTTAGAATATGCAAAAAAACAAGCAGATTTTCAATTTGTTAAAAAAGTTTTATTTGAAATAGGAAATTTGTATCAAGCACAGAATGATTACAAAAAAGCAAATTATTATTTACGAAGAAGTAAAGAGATCAGTGACAGCTTAATAGCAAACAAAAAGTTCAACTCTGTGACAAAAGCAATAGCAAAATTTGAATCTGAAAAAAAAGACGAAGAAATTACAACACAAAACAATCTGTTAAAAGAAAGTAAAAGAAAACTTAAACAAAATAGAATACTGATTACCGTTACATTAGGTATGATGTTAATCTTTATAGCTTTCTTTATACACTATCGCGGCAAAATTAAATATAAGCATCAAATAGAACTAATAAACAAAGCTAATAATGAAAGAAATGTCATAGCAAATGAACTACATGAAACGGTTGGTGAAAGGCTAACCTATATTATTTCATCCATTGATAACTTGTTGTATAACGAAGATTTCGATATAGATTATTACTTATCTGAAATAAAAAAAATAAAAGAGTTTGCCGCCGATTCTATTGCTATGTTTAGAGATACTTTATGGGTATTACATAAATCAGAAGTTACACAGGAAGAATATATTTCGCGCACAAAATTATTTTTTGAACGTATTAAAGAAAAAGCAAAACATATTACATTTACACGACAAGTCAATATCTCTACCGATGGTAAAATACCAACCCGATTTGCATTGATTATATACAAGATTGTTAATGAAGTTGTAGCTAATATAATAACCCAATCCGATACAACGAGAGTAAATATTTATTTTGAAAAAAACCAAAAACAAGTATTAATCAAAGTCAAGGATTTTGCAAGTAAAATAAAGTCTGAACATAAGTACAAAGAAGGACTAAATAAAGCAAAAAGTTTGGTCAAAAAATTAAATGGAGAACTTAAACTAAACATAAATAGCGAAATAGAAATTATCATTAATATTCCTATCGATGCGATATAAATATATTTTACATATCACAATTTTACTACTGGCTACAAACATTTATAGTCAAAATATTGATAGTCTATTTGTAGAGAGCACAAAATTTATAGACAAACAAGATGAACTAAAAAAGTTGGATAAACTTACCGGTATTTTACGTCAACAAAAGATGTCTGTGTCGATGCCTTATTATAAAAAATTACTAGCAGAAGGTAAAAGAAATAAAGACACTTTACTTTTGACAAAAGCATATTTAGAAATTGCTAAAAAATATCGAGATGATAATTATATTTATAAAAGTGAACAATATTTAGATAGTGTTTTCAATAATATTCATAAGAATACGCGAGAGTTATCTTTTGTCTTAAGTAATGCTTTGACAACCAAAGGAATTTTAGAGCAAATGCAAGATTGTCAAAAAGAAGCAATTTATTATTTTAAAGAATCATTACTTATTGCAAAAGAAAATAATTTTAAAAAATATATTTTTTATAACCAAAATAACATTGCTGTAATATTATTAAGAGAAAATAATGTGAAAGAAGCTTTGTCTTATTTTAAAGAAAACATCAATGAAATAGATAGCATTCAAGATCAATTTGCATTTCAGATAACACTTCTTAATATTGGAAATTGTTACAATGAATTATCACAAATAGATTCGTCCGAATATTATTTTAAAAAAGTTATTAAGAATGCCGGAAATAACGAATATTTTATTCACGCATTGTACCAAGATTACGCAGCACTTAAAGTAGTTGAGAAAGAATATGATAAAGCAGAAGAATATATCGACAAATCTCTTCAAATAGACTCTATGCAATATGAAGCATATATATACAAAGGTTTTATTTATACACAAACCAACGAGTACAACAAAGCGCAGAAGAATTATTTTAAGGCGAAAAATATAATTGAAACCAAAAAATTGTATCACGAACTGCCGCGTGTATTAGATTCAATTGGCAAGTTATCTCAAATACAAGGGCAATATAAGATTGCTAACGAGTATATAATCAAATCGATGAAACTAACTGATAGTCTTGTCAAACAAAAAAAAGAAAGTAAATTAATAAACCTGAAAAAAAAATACAATATACAAGAAAAGGAACAAAAGATACAAAAGCAAAAAACAATGATTGAAAATGAAAAAAAGAAAATCCAAAAAACTAACCTTCTAACTATTGTTGCAACTATATTTTTGTTAGCTGTTTTATTGTTTTTCTTTATCAGTTATATACAATATAAACAACGGCACGAGTTAGAAGTTGTAAATGAGATACATTCAGAAAGAACAAGAATAGCAAGAGACTTACACGATAATTTAGGCGCACATTTATCATTTATCATATCATCTATTGATAATATTCTTTTTTCGCCAAGCAAAGACAAACAAAAACTAATCTCGCAAATAAAGGATATAAAAGAATTTGCTTCCGAAACAACTTCAATGTTTAGAGATACCACATGGGTGCTTAACAAAGATTCTTTTACTGCCGAAGATTTTATCAGTCGATTAGAAATTTTTATTAAGCGTGTTCAAAAAAGTAAGCCGGGCACAAAAATATTTGTAATAAATAAGATTGACAGTAAGTTGCCTATTAATCCTGTCAAGAGTTTAAATACTTTTAGAATATTACAAGAAGCAATCAATAACTCAGTAAAATATTCAAAGATTGACAGAATAGCTGTTTTTTTTGAAGAAAATGACGATTTCTTTATTATAAAAGTTATAGATCACGGCGTTGGATTTGATCAAGAAAATATTTCGATGGGTTACGGACTGAAGAATATGAAAAGACGCGCCTCCGAACTAGGCGGTACTATTACTATTAACTCAGAAAACGGCACGGAAATAACTATAACCATCCCGAAAAATCAAAATAAACCAATAAAATAACAATACGCCATTTGACGTATTGTCTGAAACTTAACATCTTAATACCTTTGTTCTTATGATTAAGATAGCTATAGCAGAAGATAATTCATTCCTTGTAAAGACACTTGTTAACAAACTGTCTTTTTTTGACGATATTACTGTCAAATTTGCAAGCGACAATGGCGCTGAATTAATCAAAATGCTCGACAATAATCACAATATTGATGTTATCTTAATGGATATTCAGATGCCTGAAATGGACGGTATAAAAGCTGCCGAAATTATTAAAAAAAAATATCCGCAAATAAAAATCATGATGCTAACTATCTATGACGATGACGATAGTGTATTTAAAGCAATTAAAGCCGGTGCCAACGGATATATTCTAAAAGAAACCGACCCGCGCTCAATGTACGAAAACATAAAAGAATTGCTTTCAGGTGGGGCACCAATGACGCCAAGCATTGCATCAAAAACATTAAAAATACTTAGAAGAGATAATTTTAACATTGCACAAGGCGAACAAAAAGATTTTGATTTGTCTAAAAGACAATTAGAAATATTAGAACAACTGAGCAAAGGACTTAACTATAATGAAATAGCTGCCAATTTGTTTATTTCACCTAGCACAGTTAGAAAACATATTGAAAATATATACGCAAAACTCGAAGTGCATTCTAAAATAGAAGCCATACAAAAAGCGCAAAAGCATAGGCTGCTATAAGTTATAAATGCAATGAAATTGGTAGTAGATGCAATATACGACAAATGCCCTATTTCAAGATTAAATACATTGCCGTATCTTTGTGCTATAATTGTAATATAAACCACTAATATATTTAGTGTAAAAATACTCCATACATTGATTTACTAAATCAATTTAAGGTTGTTGTTTTTGTTTAAAGTGTGATTTACCATTCGTAAATCACACTTTTATTTTTAGTATATTTGCAATACATATGAACAAAAATACCTTACCTAGAAACAAAAGCCTAAAAAGCACAAAACTAATTGATACTCTTTTCGAAAAGGGTAAAACTATTATTGTTTACCCTCTCAGACTCGTATATATATATACAGATGAAATAGTTGAGCAAGATTTTCAAGTTAGTTTTACGGTATCTAAAAAGAAATTTAAAAATGCAGTTGACCGCAATTATATCAAAAGATTAATGCGAGAGAGTTTTAGAAAACAGCAACATCAAATAAAACCTAAAAATATTGCTATGATGTGGATATTTATGGATAAAAATAAGCCGGATTATGAAGCAATACACAAGTCTGTAGAAAAAATTATTGAAAAACTAAACAAAAAAAATAATGGCACAACATAATGATTTAGGCAAATTAGGCGAAGAATTGGCACAAAATTACTTGCGCAAAAATGCTTACACTATTTTAGAGACCAATTGGCAATACAGACATGCCGAAATAGATATTATTGCACAAAAAAATGATGTGTTGGCAGTAATCGAAGTCAAAACACGAAGCTCAGACCATTATGGAAAACCCGAAATGTTTGTCAGTAAAAAGAAAATAAAGCTACTCGTCGATGCCATCAATCATTATATCGAAATAAATAATTTGGATATTGATATACGCTTCGATATAATCTCAATTATCAAAAACCAATACACCGAAAAAATAGAACATATCGAAGATGCTTTTATGTGGTTTTAATCTTTTTTTTGCCGGAGATTTTGCCTAAAAAATGATACTTGTCAGACAAGAAAAATATAAAGTTAAAAAAATCAAAAAACTTATTAGAAAATACACAAAATATGATTAATGTCATTTTTTATGCTTTTTTTATAACCTAAATTTACCTAAATTTATAAAAATATTAATTCGTTAAACAAAATAATTGATGAAAAAACATAACTTTTTTGCAGGACCAAGTATCTTGCCACAATATACAATAGAGCAAACCATTGAAGCTATTCAAAATTTTTCTGACACAGGTTTATCCGTACTCGAAATTTCGCACCGCAGCAAAGAGTTTGTAGCCGTAATGGATGAGGCACAACAGTTATTCAAAGAATTGTTAGATATCCCCGAAGCCTACTCAGTATTATTTTTACAAGGAGGTGCTAGTACACAATTTGCTATGATACCTTATAATCTCTTAGCTAATAAAGCTGCTTATTTAAACACAGGTGCTTGGAGTAACAAGGCTATTAAAGAAGCAAAAGCCTTTGGCGAAGTTGATGTTGTTGCAGATAGTAGTGACAAAGGATTTAATTATATTCCCAAAAACTACAATATTCCAACCGATGCCGATTATTTTCATATAACCACAAATAATACCATAGCAGGCACAGAAATTCATACGGATATAGACTCGCCAATACCATTAGTTGCCGATATGTCCTCAGATATATTTTCCCGTCCCGTTGATGTGTCCAAATACGCAATAATTTATGGTGGCGCGCAAAAAAATTTAGGACCGGCAGGAACCACATTTGTCATTATCAAAAATGACATTCTAGGAAAAGTTGAACGTCACATTCCAACAATGTTGAATTATCAAACACATATTGATAAAGGCTCAATGTTTAATACTCCGCCTGTTTTAGCCGTATTTTCAGCATTGCAAACCCTAAAATGGCTCAAAAATAACGGTGGTGTTAAAGCAGCACAAAAAAGAAATATTGAAAAAGCAAATTTATTATATGCCGAAATTGACAGAAATAAATTATTTACCGCAGCCGTGCCTGACAAAGCAGATCGCTCGTTAATGAATATTACATTTGTTATGAATGATGCGTACAAACAACATGAACAAGCATTCCTCAATTTTGCCGACCAACAAGGTATTATGGGTATCAAAGGTCATCGTTCAGTAGGCGGATTTAGAGCTTCGACATACAACGCATTACCTATCGAAAGTGTAGCGGTACTTGTACAAGCTATGAAAGATTTTGAAAAAAGCATATCATAAACAAATATAAATTACCCGATGAAAAAAATATTAATCGCCACCGAAAAACCCTTTGCTCCGGCAGCTGTCAGTCAGATGAAAAAAATAATCGATAATGCCGGTTATCAACTCATTTTGCTCGAAAAATATGACAACAAACAGATGCTGATTGATGCCATAAATACAGCAGACGCAGTAATTATCAGAAGTGATAAAATCACCGAAGAAATATTGGCAGATACAAAGCAACTAAAAATTATTGTACGCGCAGGCGCAGGGTATGACAACGTAGATTTACAAGCAGCAAGCAATAAAAAAATTGTCGTAATGAATACACCGGGGCAAAACTCAAATGCAGTTGCCGAATTAGTATTGGGTATGATGGTTCTAATGGCCAGAAATCAATACAATGGCACCGCCGGTGTCGAACTAAAAGACAAAACAATTGGCATCCACGCTTATGGAAACGTTGGCAAAAATGTAGCGCGTATAGCCAAAGGCTTTGGTATGAACGTCATTGCACACGACCCTTATGTATCTTCCGAAATTGTAGAAAGAGACAATGTAAAAGATGTAGAAGAAGCTATCGATTTATATAAACAAGCGCAATATATATCGCTACATATTCCGGCAAACAAACAAACAATAAAAAGTATCAATTACGACTTATTAATAAATACACCTCAAAATGCCGTGCTGATTAATACGGCTCGAAAAGAGGTTATTGACGAAGAAGAACTCATTAAACTAATGACAGATCGCCCCGATTTTAAATATATTTCGGATATTGCTCCTGATAAAAAAGACGAATTTGAAGCAAAATTTGGCAACCGAGTGTTTTTTACCCCAAAAAAAATGGGCGCACAAACCGCCGAAGCCAATATCAATGCAGGTGTAGCCGCAGTCAATCAGATTATCAACTTTTTTGACAAAGCTGACATCACATTCAAAGTAAATTAAACACAAACAAACTAAGCAAAATATTATGGCAATTATTAAACCTTTTAAAGGACTTCGACCCCCAAAAGACATCGCGCAAAGCGTATCGAGCTTGCCTTACGATGTAATGAATTCAGTAGAAGCCGCCGAAATGGCAAAAGATAAAGAAAACTCTTTATTACATATAACCCGCGCCGAAATCGACTTGCCCGAAGGTACAGACATTCACTCAGAAAAAGTATATAACAAAGCTGTCGAAAACTTTCATAGATTTATTGAGAATAAATGGCTGATCGAAGAAGATAAACCCAAATATTATATCTATGCTCAAACTATGAACGGTCGCACACAATACGGTATCGTAGGCGCTGCCGCCGCACAAGATTATTTTGACGGAATAATAAAAAAACACGAATTGACACGTCCCGACAAAGAAGACGACAGAATGATTTTGACGCGTTACTTAAATGCCAATATCGAACCGGTTTTCTTTTCGTATAAAGCAGTGCCCGAGATTGACAGCATTGTAGAAAAGCTTGTGAAAAATAATAAACCGGAATACGATTTTGTAAGCGAAGATGGTTTTGGACATCACTTTTGGGTAGTCGAAAATGATGAAGATAATCAAAATCTGGAAAAACTATTCGCCGAAAAAGTGCCTTATACTTATGTGGCTGACGGACACCATCGTACAGCTGCGGCTGCCAGAATTATGGAAGAGAAAAAAGCGCATAATCCTAATCATACAGGCAAGGAGGCATACAATTATTTTATGGCAGTACATTTTCCCGATAACCAACTAAAAATTATTGATTACAATCGTTTGGTAAAAGACTTAAACGGATTAACCAAAGAAGAATTTATTCAAAAATTACTAGTAAATTTTAAAATAGCCAATGTAGGAAATCGTTGTTACAAGCCTGGAAAATTACACGAATTCTCAATGTTTCTCGATGGCGAATGGTATCGATTGACAGCCAAAGAAGGTACCTATGACGACAATGACCCCATTGACCAATTAGATGTTACCATTTTGTCTAAACAGATACTCGAACCTATTTTAGATATCAAAGATTTGCGAACCAGCAAACGCATCGAATTTGTCGGCGGAATTAGAGGCTTAAAAGAGTTGTCTAATAAAGTTAATGCCAACAAATTTAAAGTTGCTTTTGCGCTATATCCTGTGTCAATGCAACAACTTATCAATATTGCAGATACAGGCAATATTATGCCGCCAAAAACGACTTGGTTCGAACCCAAATTGCGTAGCGGGTTGGTAATACACAAATTATAAAACAACAACACATAAACAAACGCCATAACTGAATATTAATTTAATAAACATAAAAATATGGCTCATATTTTACCGGTAAATATTACACACCCTCTAAGGAATAAGGTGTGTATTTTTCCCACCGAAGACGATTGCGAATTGTCATCGAGTGATATTAATAGTATTATTCGACGCAATCCGTATTCATTTAATA
>CAZSBI010000245.1:0-4589 GCA_964604735.1 uncultured Flavobacteriaceae bacterium
TGAGAGTTGTTATATTAATAATAATGTAAAAAAATACTGCTTTTTTTATTTTAAAATGACAGTTAAAGACATATAAGTAACATAAAAAATTTATATTTGCTCATCTAAAAAATACGAGAAACAGCAATGAAGTATTTATTAACTATATTAAGCCTATTGATAGGTTTAAGTGTTTTTTCGCAAAAAAAACCCAAAAAAATAAAACCCGAAAAAATTATCTATCGTGGTGTTGTATTGGATATTGATAAGGAACCCTTACCATTTGTCAATGTGTTTATGGCAAAAGGAAAATATGGCACTACAACCGATGAAAATGGCGAATTTGAACTCAAAACGCGTAGAAAACACGGTAAAATGACAGTTTCTTTGATGGGTTATCAGACCAAAATAATCAAAGTCAGCCCAAAAAAACGTTACTACAAAATTATATTAAGAGAAGAAAAAAATGTATTAGATGAGGTTGTTATTGTTAATCGCCCTAAGAAAAGATTGAAGAAGAAAGAAAATCCGGCTTATAAAATTCTTAAAGAGATTTGGAAACGTCGAAAAACTAACGGATTAAAACAAGTACAACGATACGAGTATAAAAAACACGAAATTACCGAAATAGGTTTAAATCATATAGACACGCTTTTCTTGAAACGAATTTTCAAAAAAGAGTATAATCAAGTAATGAAAGAATTGCCCTACGACAGCGAAGGCTTACATTATTATATACCAATTTATATCAAAGAATTGGTTTATCACAAATATGGCGATAATAAATTAGGCAAAGAGAGGTCTGATATCGAAGCCGAAAAGAAAAACGGTTTTTATCAGCAAGGATTTGTGTTTGATCGTATGGCAAATAAATTTGATGAGGTCGATATTTACCAAAATACTTTCAACCTGTTTAACAAGCCTTTTGTAAGTCCTATATCGACAAGCGGATTTGATACTTACGACTATTTGCTTTATGACAGCATTCAACAAAATAATCAGAAGTATTATAATATCTACTTCTTTCCGCGTCGCGCCGCAGATTTGGCTTTTACCGGTAATTTTTTGGTGTCCGACAAAAATTTTGCCGTAACCAAAATACATATGAAACTAAACAGCGATGTAAATGTTAATTTTGTGCGTAATTTGCAAGTGCAAAAAGAATATACCATTGTAAACGACAGCGTTTTCTTACCCAAAAAGGATGTTTTTGAAGGCGATTTCACCCTAATAGACAAAAGTGATAAGAATAAAGGAATGACGCTCAAAAAAACTTACGAGTATTCCGATTATGATTTTACTAAGGAATATACAGCTGAATTTTTAGATAAAACAGTAGTAAAATATAATCCTAATCAGTTTAAAAAAGATCAAAATTTTTGGGAAAAATATAATCAAGATGACAATAAAATTGGTGAAACTTATCAGTTGATTGACAAGGTGAAAAACAAGAAACGCATACAAAATTTGACCAAATGGATAAACATTTTATCTACCGGTTATTTTAATATTGCTAAGAATGTACAGTTTGGTCCTTTGTACAAATTTGTAGGCAAAAACGGCGTAGAAGGTGTTCGCTTGTATGCCGGATTGCGTACTTTTAAGTCGGCAGACGATCGTTTTAGACTCATAACGTATTTGGCTTATGGTTTGAAGGATAAAAAGATAAAATATGGCGTACAAGCAAAATATTTACTGTCTTATCAGCCACGCATTGAGCTAGATGCAAAAATGGAAGATGATAACCAACAATTGGCACGTATGCTTTTCGATTTGAATCAGATAATGTACACCGAAACTTTTGGGTCTAATTTTGTGTTTACACGTGGCAAAAACTATTTTTTATCAAGAGTAAAAGAGTATAGCCTTAAGTTTGATTATCGTGCGGCTAAAAATTTTCACCTTGGGTTTATTCCCTCTTATAAATTTATTACACCTGCCAATCACGATTTATTTTCAATGGATTATGTCGATAGTAGTGGCAAATTACAACAAGACCTAACAGATGTAGGCGCCGATTTTTATTTGGCATACACTCCCGGTCGCGATGTCTATGGCTTGGGCGTAGAACAACGTTATGGCAAAAACCCTTATCCCTCATTTGTGCTTAAATATCACAAAGGTTCAAAAGCCCTTGGCAGTTCGATTGACTATGACAAATTACAATTTAGATACCATCAATCCGTTTTGCTTGGCAAAATAGGTAAAACCGATGTAACCGTAGATATGGGTAAAGTGTTTGGCAAAGTGCCATTGTCGCTATTAAGTCCGGTGCCTGCCAATCAGGTATTATTGCTTAAACCCAACACCTTTACATTGTTAAACTACTACGATTTTGTAACCGATACTTATGCCGTCGGGCATTTTGTGCATCATTTTAACGGCTTTATACTAAACAGATTGCCCTTGCTCAGAAAATTAAAACTCAGAACAGTAGCTTCTTTTAGAGCCGCTTATGGAACTATTTCTGATGAAAATATTGCTATAAATCGTTCGAATATGAATTATGCGGCACCAACAGATAAACTATACTATGAATACAGTGTAGGTATAGAAAATATTGGATATGGAAATATTCGTTTTATCAGAGTCGATGCCGTTTGGCGTAGTAATTACACTAGCGTAAACGGATTATATTCGCCAAAATTTGCTGTTAGAATGGCGTTCCGCCCTGATTTTTAAGTGTTATCTTGATTGTTATTTTTTTCCTGTTCAAGCCATTTATGATAATTCTTTTCATTTACTCGCCACATTAAAAAACGATACATTAAAATACCGATAACGACGTAAATAACTATCATAAACAATAGATTATTAAGCGAAAAATTACTACGCTGACTTTTTGTAAAATAATTGATAACTACTAAGAAAGCTACGACAAATACCCCCCAAATGCTACCATAAATTATGCCGTAGCGCCAAGCGCCTTTTTCTCGTATTTTTTCCCAACTTTCTATTCTTTTTGGTTTCATAATTGTTATTTTTGTTGCACAAATTTACGCAATTCTTTTTTAATCATTGTTAATTTTTAGTAGAAAACTATGAATTACTTTTGATGCAGTCAAAAATATTTTTAGTACTTTTAGCCAAAATTTTTGATATGGATTCATTAGATACTTTAAAGCTGCAATTCGAAACATTTTTAGAACAACAAATTCCCGATAAAAACCCCGAGAATTTGTATGCGCCATTAAAATATGTTTTGCGTAACGGTGGTAAACGAATTCGTCCATTATTAGTTTTGTTATCTGCAAAAAGTTTTGGTGCAACAGTCGAAAACGCTTTACCTGCCGCTGCTACTATCGAAACTTTTCACAATTTTACGCTAATCCACGATGATATTATGGACAAAGCTCCCATACGAAGAGGACAGCCTACGGTACACGAAAAATGGGATGAAAATCTAGCTATTTTATCCGGTGATACCATGCTGATTTGGGCATACAAAATGCTCGAACAATATGATGGAAAAACATACAAAGCCTTAACGACTCTGCTTAATCAAACAGCCATTGAAGTCTGCGAAGGGCAACAAATGGATATGGATTTTGAACAACGCAACGATGTTTCTTTAACTGAGTATCTGGAAATGATTCGACTAAAAACGGCCGTGCTTCTAGGCGCCGCACTTAGTTTTGGCGGTATTGTAGCCAATGCGGATGAAAAAAACCTAAGCAACATAAGCCGGTTTGGTATTAATTTGGGAATTGCCTTTCAAATACAAGACGATTATCTGGACACTTACGGTAATGTGTCAAATTTTGGTAAGCAAATCGGTGGTGATATTATTGATCGAAAAAAAACATTTTTGTATATCAGTGCATTACAAACAGCAGACGCAAAAGACAAAAACAACTTGTTAGATTTGTACGAAAACAAGCAAATTGATAATGCAGAGTTGATTGATAAAACCATTGCGGTTTTTGATAAATATGATGTTCAAACCATAGCAAAACAACAGATAGATAATTATACCCAAAAATCATTAGACTATCTAAACGCTACTGATTTTACTGATAAAGAAAAAGTCTTTTGGAAAAATTTTGCACTGCAATTAATGCATCGAGAGTACTGATTTATAATTGGTTTTTTCCTTAAATAAAATTATTAAAAAAAATCATCAATTAAAACTCAGATTTTTCATGCAGTTTAACCGTCGGATATTTGCTTTTGGTCATTTCGTAAGAAAAAGGCGAATCGGCCAAAAATACTTGTTTGCCATATTTATCTTTTGCCAAAAAGCGTTGTTTAATGCGTTTAAACTCCTTGTACTCATCGTTAAATTCGTCTTCGGGTTCTACCCAAAATGCCTTGTAAACACTTAGCGGTTCGTAGGTACATTTGGCACCGTATTCGTGTTCTAAGCGGTATTGAATTACCTCATATTGTAGCGCGCCTACTGTTCCTATTACCTTTCTGCCGTTTAGGTCAAGTATAAACAATTGTGCCACACCTTCGTCCATCAGTTGGTCAATACCTTTTGCCAATTGCTTCGATTTCATAGGGTCGGCATTGTTGATATACCTAAAATGTTCGGGAGAAAAACTTGGAATACCTTTAAAATTAAGCTTTTCGCCTTCGGTAAAAGTATCTCCTATTTTAAAATTTCC
>CAZSBI010000246.1:0-3736 GCA_964604735.1 uncultured Flavobacteriaceae bacterium
ATTGTAAAATTCATAAATGAAAGCTATCTTTGCCAACTCAAAGATAGCTTTTTTTATAGCATTTTTTTTGAAAAAGTTATCAGATATAAAAACGATTAAAAATTACAGCAATGAGCGACGATCAATTTAAAAAAGTACTATCACACGCCAAAGAATATGGTTTTGTTTTTCAATCAAGTGAAATATATGACGGATTAAGCGCCGTATATGATTACGGTCCAAATGGCGTAGCACTCAAAAAAAATATTCGTGACTATTGGTGGAAATCAATGGTGCAAATGCACAAAAATATTGTAGGACTCGATGCCGCTATATTTATGCACCCGACAACTTGGAAAGCTTCCGGTCACGTCGATGCGTTTAACGACCCGCTTATCGATAATAAAGACAGTAAAAAACGCTATCGTGCCGATGTATTGATTGAAGATTATTGCGAAAAAATAGAAAATAAAGTCCAAAAAGAAATCAAAAAAGCTAAAAAACGCTTTGGCGATGCTTTTAATGAAGAAGAATTTGTCAGTACACACCCGCGAGTAGTAAAATATCGTCAACAGAAAAAAGATATTTTAGAACGTATGGCGCGTTCTCTAGACAATGAAGACCTTGCCGATGTCAAAGCCTTGATTGAAGAATTAGGTATTGCCTGCCCAATTTCCGGCAGCAAAAATTGGACAGATGTCAAACAATTTAACCTAATGTTTGGTACTAAATTAGGCGCCTCTGCTGACAGCGCTACCGATTTATATCTACGTCCGGAAACCGCACAGGGTATTTTTGTCAACTTCTTAAATGTACAAAAAACCAGCCGAATGAAAGTGCCCTTCGGTATTGCACAAACCGGAAAGGCTTTTCGTAACGAGATTGTAGCACGCCAATTTATTTTCCGTATGCGTGAGTTTGAACAAATGGAAATGCAATTTTTTGTACGCCCCGGCGAAGAGATGAAATGGTACGAACATTGGAAAGAAACCCGTCTTAAATGGCATAAATCATTAGGTTTTGGCGACGATTATTATCGTTTTCACGACCACGAAAAACTGGCACATTATGCCAATGCCGCTGCCGATATCGAGTTTAAATTTCCCTTCGGTTTTAAAGAATTAGAAGGCATTCACTCTCGTACGGACTTCGATTTGTCGCAACATTCGGAATTTTCGGGCAAAAAACTACAATATTTCGACCCCGAAATTAATGAACGCTATACGCCTTACGTTGTAGAAACCTCTATCGGTTTAGACCGTATGTTCTTGGCAGTTTTCTCTGCTTCGTTGCAAGATGAACAATTACCTGACGGATCATCGCGCGTAGTGATGAAAATTCCTGCTATTTTAGCACCCACCAAAGTGGCAGTATTGCCTTTATTGAAAAAAGACGGATTACCCGAAATTGCCAATAGCATTATTGACGATTTAAAATGGGATATGGATGTAATTTATGACGAAAAAGATGCTATTGGACGTCGTTACAGAAGACAAGATGCCGTAGGAACGCCCTATTGTGTTACGGTTGACCATCAAAGCAAAGATGACCAAACCGTTACCCTGCGCGACCGCGATACAATGGAACAAATACGTATCCCGATTGCTGAATTGCGTCAACATATTCAAGATAAATTTGACCTGCGCAATTGGTTGAAATAATTTATACTTTGCCCAAAAAGAATGATACTTAACATTGAAACAGCCACCAAAAACTGCTCGGTTAGCTTAGCCAAAGACGGGCAACTCATCGACTTGACAGAATATGCCGGAACGGGCTATTCGCACGCCGAAAAATTGCACGTTTTTATTGATGAAATACTTCGAAAGAACAAGCTGTCCGCTACTGATTTACAAGCCGTTGCCGTTAGTATGGGACCGGGTTCATATACCGGCTTGCGCATTGGTGTATCGGCAGCCAAAGGTATGGCTTATGCCTTAAATATTCCGTTGATTTCCGTAAGCACTTTGGCAAGTATGGCAAGGCAAATAAAACAAACCGATGCCTATATCATTCCGATGATTGACGCCAGACGTATGGAGGTCTATAGTGCCGTTTTTGATCACAAATATCAAATGATTCGTGAGGTAGAGGCCGAAATATTAAGTCCTGAATCTTTTCTGCCATATTTAGAACAAAGACAAGTCTATTTTGTAGGCGATGCCGTAGCTAAAACCAAAGAAATAGTACAACACAAAAACGCTGTTTTTACCGATGTTTTATATCCTTCGGCAAAAGAAATGGTCGAATTATCACAACAAAAATTTGCACAAAACGATTTTGAAGACACCGCCTATTTTGAGCCTTTTTATCTAAAAGACTTCATTAGCACGGTAAAACGAAAGTGATTGTTTATTTAAAGAAAAATTTACAACACTATAAAGTATCAAAAACAAACCCTGCATTTTTTAGATTTTGTAATACTTCGGGTAAAATCTGTTTAAGTTTGGGAAAAGCCTTAACGCTATCGTGAAAAACCAAAATACTTCCGGCTTGAGTTTTTTGACTAAGGTAGTCAATAGCTTTTTTTGGATTTAATCCCTGCGAAAAATCTCCTACCACAATAGTCCACATAATAATATGATAATCAAGTGCTTGCACCTCTTTAATCTGTTTGCGAGTAATTCTGCCATAGGGCGGTCTAAACAATTTTTTGGTTTTGGTAAACTCTTGCAATAGTTTTTCGGTTTTGTTTATTTCGGCAATATAATCAGCAACTGTTGTGTTCCATCCTTTGGCGTGATTGTAACTGTGATTGGCAATCTGATGTCCTTTTTGAAGCAACTTTGTTACAATTTCGGGATATTTTGCAACATTGTTTCCAATACAAAAAAAGGTAGCTTTGGCTTGCACTTTATCGAGTTCATTCATTACCCATTGTGTAATTTCGGGTGTGGGACCATCGTCAAAAGTCAAGTAAATTTTACGATTATTATTCGGCAAATCGTAATGCAACGATGTAAATAATCGGCGAAAGAAAAACGGAAATTTTGTCGGATAAAAATTCATATCAAGCTTTCTTTGGATATTTATCAACAATATTTCGGATACTTGCATCTATCGGTATAAAACTAAATTGCAAAGTCTCTTTCAGTTTATCAGAAGAATAATAAGTTTTACGAAATGCTGTTGCAGCAGTCGATTTGGTCAATATAGGTTCGGTGTTAAACAGTTTTGAACGCACAAATTCGGCACGCCAGATAAGCGCAGTCATCCATTTTCTTAATTTGATAGAAGGTGGTTTTTTATCAAAGCATTGAGCAATTTTACCAAACAATTCTTGGTAACTTAGATTTTCGGCAGAAACAATAAACGAATCGTTGACAATTTTACTTTGCATCAGCTGATGCATTGCTTTGACAAGATCCCAGACATCAACAAAACCGACAACCCCTTCGGCATAGAAAGGTAATCCTTTGGCAATATTTGTAAAAATAGTACCGCTTCCTTCGTTCCAGAATCCGGCACCTAAAACAACCGATGGATTTAAAATTACCGCATTAAGTCCCTCTTGGGTGGCACGCCAGACTTCCATTTCGGACAAATATTTGCTTACGGCGTATTCGCTTCCGTGGTTTTTCCAATTCCAATGCGTTTTTTCGCTAATAGGATTATCATAACTACCTAAGGCGGCAATTGAGCTGAGATGTATAAATTTTTCAATTTTATTTTCTACAGCCAAATTGACCATATTGGCAGTCCCTTCGATGTTTACCAAATGCATTTCATCATTATTTTTGGGATTAAAAGAGACCTT
>CAZSBI010000247.1:0-6727 GCA_964604735.1 uncultured Flavobacteriaceae bacterium
ACCTTTTTGTCTACTTTATATGTAATGGCAGGCTTGCCTGTTTTAATGACAACTTCTTTTAAATTTTCTGAAGATATTTTGAGTTTGATAACTCCAAAAGAACGTATGCCTTTTTCGAGCAATATATTTTGATAACTAACACGCTGATACCCCATAAAACTGAAATGAATATGATACTTTCCTACCGGAATATTTGTAATTTGATAGATACCTTTTTCATTGGTTATTCCACCACTTACTACTGTGCTGTCTTTGATTGATTGAATAGTAATATCGGCAAATTCAATCGGGTGATTTGTAGCACTGTCAAGTATGGTTCCCTTAATGCCTGCTTGTTGCGAAAATGCCATAAACACAGTAGTAAATACAAGCATAAAAAACAGATTGCTTCTATTAATAACTACAAATAATCTATCTTTCATCCTATTTTATTTTTGAATAATACTGCCTGATCCGAGCGTTTTAGATGTAATTGTTTCGGGTGTGCCATAATAGTAAATATTTCCGGAGCCTGTGACTGAGGCTTTTAATTTATCGACGGGCGATTTTATATAAATATCACCGGAACCCGTTACTGTAACTTCGGCTTTGGTGCTAATTAATTCACGACCAATAATACTGCCCGAACCGGTAACTTTACAACTTACCTTATCAGATTTTCCTTGCAGAATAATATTGCCCGAACCGGTTACAAAAGCTTTAATTATTGACGAATGTAATGATAAATCTATCGAACCGCTACCTAAAACATTGAGTTTTATAGTTGACCAATCAAAAGTAGATGTAGATTTTACTCTTGCCGAGCCGGAAATTGAAATGCCTTCTACATCGTCAACCGGTAAAGTGATTGATAATTTTGTATAACGTTTCAAGTTAAATTTTGAATTTATTTTGATATACAATTTATGTTTGCTTACATAGGTTTCAATTACTTGCAATAAATTTTCATCTGTTTTTAATTCTAATTTTCCCGAATTGCCTTTCACTAAGCTAACTTCAAAACTACCTGTAATCAAAATTTGATCAAAGTTGCCAATGCTTCTGGTTCTGTTGACCACATTTCCGTTACCACTGATATCATTTTTCCAAAATTGTGCATTTATGTTTGAAAATGCAAAAAGTATGAGTAAACTAAGTATTTTTTTCATTTTTTTGACGTTTTTTGTTGATTTTCTATATATTTTGACGATTAATTGTATATTTTGACACAACCATAATCCTCTACAATCTTAATAACGGATTGTGCATTTTCGTTTTTATAATATCCTTCGATATGTTTTTCGCTACCATCTTGAATATTTTTTCTGATATAAAGATTTTCATTTTTAAAGCAACCATAATCCTGATTCATCATAAAACGATAAGGCACTTGTTGTGGGTTTTTGATTTTTATAGTGACATAATCACATATTAAATTGATTTTTTCAAAGTTTGCTGAAATATTATCAACCGTGACAGACCCATAATCTCCCTCAAATTGTAAATTGTTTACGTTGCCGAAAAATCGTCGTTGATAGTCGCCTTCACCTTTAACATTTGTACTATTTTTAACGCTTATGCTACCGTAATCATTAGAAAATTTAAGTCGGCGAACTTTATCAATTTTAATAGTCGAATAGTCGCAAGCCATATCGAGTGCGTAAGCCGAACCGATATTGATGCGCGAATAATCGGCTCTGATATCTGCTTTATTGACAAAATCTATTGACGAAGTTGAAAAATAGTCAACAACTATATTATTTCGTTTACCGTTTAAGTTTCCAAAATTAAAACGACCGTAATCGGCATTCAAATCTAAATTACCATTGAGTTCGTCAATTGAAATATTACCATAATCATTACTGATTTTCAGATTGTGATTAATCGGCATTTTCACTTCATAGTTTATTTTAAAATTGACACTTTTGGAACTATTACCAAACAATGACCAAATGCTCCACGAGTTTTTAATACTATTTATGTTGGTTAAGGCTTTTACTTGACTACCATTTTGCGAAAAAGTTACATCTATATACTCTAATTGTTTATTGACTATATCATCACTATTGCCGTCAACACTAATATTTACGCTGATTTCTACTAAGTTTTTTTGCCAAGTGCTGATGTTGATATTTCCATAGGAATTATCAATAAACACAGTACCGGAGCTACTCACTTGATATATTTTGTGTAAAGTCTTTTCTTTCTGTACACTTCCTTTTCTTTCATTAGCAAAAGATAAGAAGGGCAGAAGTAACAAAAAGAATATGATATTAAGCTTTATAGGTCTCATTTTGTTGATTTTTGGTTTGTTTAATTTCTTTAATTTGTTGTTTTACAAATTGTAATATTTCAATACGTTGATTAAAATTTTCGATCATTGCGTTTAAAATGTATTTATCGCGGTTTAATTGGTAATCTTTGAGCAATTTTTGATACGCCTTTTCAAGTATTTTCATTTGTTTTAGTGCATCGGTAAAAACTTTATTGGTTTCTTGCGTATTTACTTGATTTATTTCTTTTAACTGTTGATTAATAACTGCCGAAAAATACAATTCGTTTTTTTGTATTTCGGGCGCCAATTTAGATTTTGACTGTTGCTTGTTTGCAATACCAAAACCTAAGCCGAAAAGCAGTAAAATACTTGCTGCCATCATCCATTTTCGAGAGATGAAAAAACGTTTTTTTGGTCTATTTTCAATCATTTTTGTCATAAATCGTTCTCTATGTCCCGATTTTGGTTCAAAAACGTCAAAATTTTGTATTTTTTGCATATCTGTCATAATATTTCAGATTTTTGTAATTCTTGTTTTAAATTTTTCTTAGCCCTTGACATAATTACCCGAATATTATCATAAGAAACATTCATTATTTGCATTATTTCTTCATAATCATATCCTTCAATAAGATGCAGCGTTATAGCCAGTTTGTAATTTGTTTTAAGTCGGTTAATTGCTTGTAATATTTCTTGTACAGTTTCCGATTGTTGATGCAAATCGATGGGTTCTTCTTCGACTATTTCATCCGGATATTTTTCAATATTATCTATGGCATATTTATTATTTTTTTTGAGCCAAGTCAAACTTTCATTAACGGTTATTCTTTTCAGCCAAGCGCCAAATGTACTTTTGGCTTTAAAGCTTTGTAATTTAGCAAATGCCTTGATAAAAGCCTCTTGCATCACATCTTCGGCATCGTCAGTATTATTTACAATTCGGTAGGCAGTATTGTACATTGCCTTATAATACCGATCGTAAATGGCCATTTGTGCCTTTTGGTTATTTTGCTTGCAAGCTTTTAATAGTTGTATTATTTCCTTCGATTCTTTCAACCGCCTATTTTTAAATTACACCATAAAGATACTTGTTTTTATTATTTGTGACAGTTTTCTATTAATAATCTTCATATTATTTTATGTTTTTCATTTCTTTTAAAGTCTTATTTGTAAATTGATTAAAAAAAAATTAAAAAATTATTTTGTAATGTTTTGCAATTCAATAATATGTATTATATTTGCAGTCCTTAATTGAAAACGAACTTATAAATTAATATAATATGACAAAAGCAGAAATTGTAAACAATATTGCTGAAAAAACAGGACTTGATAAAAAAGATGTTCTTGTTTCTGTTGAACATTTTATGGACGAAGTTAAAAACAGTTTGGCTTCCGGCGAAAATGTGTATTTAAGAGGATTTGGTAGCTTTATCAACAAGTATAGAGCCGAAAAAATTGGTAGAAATATCTCAAAAAACACCTCTATCAAAATTCCGGCACACTATATTCCGGCATTTAAACCCTCAAAAACATTTGTAACAAAAATCAAAGAAAACGTAAAATCTTAACATTATGCCAAGCGGAAAGAAAAGAAAAAGAAAAAAAATTGCCACTCACAAACGCAAAAAAAGAAGTAGAGCAAATAGACACAAAAAGAAAAAGTAGGCTAACCCTACTTTTTCTTTTAAATATACAATAGATCATTGACATAACGAAAAACAACAGTTTATTAAGTATAAACAGACTTTTCTGTTTAAACGATATTTAATAGACTATAACATTAAAAATTGAAGGAATGGAAACAGAATTAATCATTCGGTCAACACCTTCCGCTATTGATTTTGCTCTCTTAAAGGACGGCAAACTCACTGAGCTGCACAAAGAAGAAACTAAGAACAAATTTAATGTTGGTGATGTTTATATGGGTAAAGTTAACAAAGTTTTACCCGGATTAAATGCCGCATTTGTAAATGTTGGCGCCCAAAAAGACGGATTCTTACACTATCACGATTTAGGTCCGCAAATCAAATCACTACTCAAAAACACCAAACAAATTAGTTCAGGAAAACAAAAAGATTATTCTTTAAAGAATTTTGAAAAAGAAAAAGACATCGAAAAATCAGGAAACATAAAAGATGTACTCAAAGCCAAGCAAAGTATGCTGGTACAAATTCTAAAAGAACCCATCTCTACCAAAGGACCCAGACTAACCTCCGAAATATCTTTACCCGGTCGTTATTTGATACTGGTACCTTTTTATGACAAAGTTTCTGTGTCACAAAAAATTAGCGACGATGCCGAAAAAGATCGTCTAAAAAGACTTGTAAAAAGCATTAAACCTCACAATTTTGGGGTAATTATCAGAACTGCAGCCAAAGAAAAAAAAGTAGCGGACTTAGACAAAGACCTACAAAATCTGGTTAACAAATGGCAAGTATTATCAAGCAAAATACAAAATGCCCACCCGCCACAACGCGTGTTAGGTGAAGTTAGCCGAGTAACAACTATGCTGAGAGACATACTTAACGACTCATTTACCAAAATTGTAGTAGATGACGAGCTTTTGTACCTCGAAATAGTTGAATTTATCAAAGAAATTGCCCCCGATTTAGAGTCAATCGTAAAATACCACGATTCAAAATCGCCTATTTTTGAAAAATATGGTATCGAAAGACAAATCAAATCGGCATTCGGAAAAACCGTAATGATGGAAAAAGGGGCATACCTGATTATTGAACACACCGAAGCAATGCACGTTATTGATGTCAATAGCGGTAATTCTTCGGACAAAAAACAAAGTCAGGAAGAAAATTCTTTTCAAGTAAACATTAAATCAGCAAGCGAAATAGCACGCCAATTGCGATTAAGAGATATGGGCGGTATCATAGTTGTCGATTTTATCGATATGAAAGATGTCGAAAATCGTAAAAAGGTTTACGAACATATGAAAGAGGCAATGGCTGACGATAGAGCAAAACACAAAATTTTGCCCCTGTCGCGCTTCGGATTGATGCAAATTACCAGACAACGTTTCAGACCGGAGCGTAATATTACAACTAAGGAAAAAAATCCGAGCTTAGTGCACAAAGGCGAAACGGATGCTCCTATTACTTTGCTGACACGATTTGAAGAGGATATTGTAAAGCTAACCGATAGAGATTACAAGAATTTTAGCATTCATGTACATCCTTTTATCGCGGCTTATTTAACCAAAGGAATATTTTCTATCCGAAGAAAATGGATGTGGAAATATAAAACAAGATTTACGGTTCAACCTCGTGACTCATTTAATTATTTAGAGTATAAATATTATGATCGCGAAAACGAACTCATTAAATTATAAACACAAAAGCCTGCCGACGTATGTCGGCAGGCTTTTTTTGTATAAATAAAAACAGATTATTATACCTGAGTTCAATTAGTAAATGCAACTTTTTGGTATATAAATTTTAAAACATATTTGCATTGTTTGCTTTTTGTTGGTAACTTGCGGAGATATAAGGTTATGTGTGGGATTGTGTGTGTACAATTGTTGGCATTCATTAGAAAAACTAAAAATATGAAAGTAAAAACAGTATTGACAATTTTATTAAGTTTGACATTAGGATTTTCTTATGCTCAAAATGAAGTAACAAATCGTGAAGAATTTACTCTGAAACTTCCTGTTGACGGAGAACAATTTTATGAGCAGAAAGTTGAAAAATCCCCATATTTTGTAAAAGAGAATGTGCTTCAATTATACCCTGGTGAAAAATTGTTTATTGAAGTTGAAATTAAAAAGAAGGAAAGTATTTCAATGAAAGTAGTTAAAAAAAATTTGAACCCTGAAAAAACTATTGAAATTGAATTGTCACAGAATGTAAAGGATAGAAAAAGTGTATCAATGATGTTGAAAATTGTTAATCCATTTAAAAAGGACTTGGCATATAAGGCAATGATGTTTATTGTCGGACATAATCAATGGATAAATACAAATGTTTTACCTGTAAAATCAAAATTGACAGGATATGAAATTTGGACTGATGTGATTATTACAATTGTATTATCAGAATGGAAGTTCGAATAATTTATACTTTTTTTGTTTTGCAAAACTTTAATTACCTTTGAAAAAACAAAAGAGATGGATAAAAAAGAAGCTATAAAATTATTTCAAGACCAAAAAGTAAGAGTTCTTTGGGACGAAAATCTTGAAAAATGGTTTTTTTCAATTGTTGATGTTGTTGGTGTTTTAACCGATAGTCCAAATCCAAGAAAGTATTGGAGTGTTTTAAAATCAAGACTTAAAAAAGAAGGAAGTCAGTTGGCAACAAATTGTAGTCAACTGAAAATGCAATCAAAAGATGGTAAATTTTATAAAACAGATGTTGCTGATACAGAAGAAGTATTAAGATTAATACAATCTATTCCGTCACCAAAAGCTGAACCTTTCAAATTATGGTTAGCAAAAGTTGGTAATGAACGAATTGAAGAAAC
>CAZSBI010000248.1:0-5468 GCA_964604735.1 uncultured Flavobacteriaceae bacterium
TATTAGTTTCAATCAAATTGGTTATATTTGCGCAGGGCTTTTTGTCCAAAAAAAATTAATTGATTAAGAATATGTCCACAAAAAATAAAATTTTGATTGCTATTATGTTCATCATCTTGCTTATGATGGTTTATAGCGAACAAAATCAGAAAGTTATCAATTGGACTCCTTCTTATTCGGTAAAACATAAAATTCCTTTTGGCAGTTATATTGCACACGAAGAGGCAAAAAGCATTTTTAAAGACAAATTGCAAGATGTAAACAGCTCCCCCTACATTTTTTTTCAAAAAAATAAAGAAGCCGAAGGCACTTTTGTGCTATATAACGGACAAGTTGCATTGGGCGAAACTAATTGGAATGCTTTAAAGGACTGGGTTAGCAAAGGCAATAATTTATTTATCAGTAGTAATCAGTTTGAAGAAATAATACTTGACAGCTTACATCTAATAGAAAAAAGTCATTTTGATAAAAAACTCAATGCAAAAGTCAATTTAACATTAAATAATCCATTGTTAAAACCCAAGGACTCCATCCTGTTTGATAAAACATACTATTCAACATATTTTGAAACTGACAGTTTAGCCCTTCTTGATAATTTCAAATTTTTAGGTGAAATTTCAAGTGAAAAGAAAGACAGTTTATACAATTTTGTAAGCATAAAACACGGAAAAGGAAAAATATATTTACACGCTTTTCCTTACGCATTTACAAACTATTTCATTCTAAAAGACAATAATCTTCAATATTTTGAAGGCTTGCTGAGTTATATCAATATTAAGCAACCGGTTTATTGGAACACACATTACCAAACAGGCGCCAAAAAAGGCGGTATTTTTAAATACTTATTACAAAACAAGTCATTTTTATGGGCTTATCGCATATTATTTTTCGGATTGTTACTCTATATTATTTTTGAAGGCAAACGCAAACAAAGAGCAATTCCGATAGTAAAACCACTTAAAAATGAGACAATTAGCTTTACAAAAACCATAGCCGATATGTATTTGGTCAATAAAGAACACAAACTCATTGCGCAAATGCACATTAAGCATTTTATGGAATATGTACGCAATAAATTAAAACTGGATACTCGGAAGTGGAACAAGCTATTGATGAAAAAAATTGCTGAAAAAAGCAGTAGCGACATAGATGATGTCAAAGCATTATTCAAAATGATTGACGACATAAACAATACCGAAAAAGTATTGGCACAACAAGTAATCAAACTCGAAAAATTAATCAACAAAGTAAAAAAATAAGCAAGTTATGATGCATTATGAAAACCGTGTAGAAATTGAAAATCTCAATAAAGCGGTCGATCAAATCAAAGAAGAATTAGGCAAAATAATTATAGGACAACACGATTTTGTAGAGATGTTGTTAACGGCATTACTATCAAACGGACACGTACTGATTGAAGGCGTTCCGGGTGTTGCCAAAACCATAACGGCAAAATTGTTGGCAAAAACCTTACAAACCGATTTTAGCAGAATTCAATTCACCCCCGATTTAATGCCTTCTGATATTTTAGGAACAAGTATATTTAATGTCAAAACTCAGGAATTTGAATTTCATAAAGGACCGGTTTTTAGTAATTTTGTGTTGATTGACGAAATAAACCGTTCGCCTGCCAAAACCCAAGCGGCACTATTTGAAGCTATGGAAGAAAGGCAAATTACCATAGACAGCAAAACTTACAAACTCAAAGAACCGTTTTTTGTAATTGCTACGCAAAACCCAATAGAACAAGAAGGCACCTATGCCCTACCCGAAGCGCAATTAGACCGTTTTTTGTTCAAAATTAAGGTCGGCTATCCCAATATGGAAGAAGAAATAGACATTCTTAAAACACATAATGAACGGAAAGGCGCCAAGCCCGAAAGCGTTGTAAACAGCATTTTATCCGAAGATGATTTGTTAAAATACAGAAAGCTCATTCACGATATTATCATCGATGATAAAATCATTAAATATATTGCCGAAATTATCCATAAGACCCGAAATCATTCGCATTTGTTCTTAGGAGGCTCGCCGCGTGCTTCATTATCGACTATGCATACCGCAAAAGCTTATGCCGCCATTCAAGGACGCGATTTTGTAATTCCCGATGATGTCAAAAAGGTATTAACCAATGTATTGCAGCATCGTATTATTTTAAATCCTGAACAAGAAATGGAAGGTTTTCGCGAAGAAGATGTTATTAAAATGATTATTGAAAGCGTCGAAATACCCAGATAACTTATTATGATTGATAAAGTTCGGAAATTTATAGGAAGCATTTTCTTTCACAAAAATCTATATTATATATGGATAGGCATTGCTTTGACCCTTTTTGCAGGTTATTGGAATAATTTGTTTTTTGCCATTGGCAAATATGCTTTCATCATACTTGTAACCGCAAGCATTTTCGACTTTATTTACTTGTTCTTTGGCGGTGAATTGACGGCTGAACGAATTTTGCCCGAAAAATTATCAAATGGCGATCAAAATCCTATTGTCATAAATTATAACAATGGCTACGGCACGCCAATACATTTAAAGATTATTGACGAATTGCCCAAACAATTTCAAAAAAGAGATTTTGAACAATTCTTGACTTTAAAATCGGGAGAAATTATTGAAAAAAAATATACACTACGCCCTGTAAAACGAGGTGTTTACGAATTTGGTAAGCTCAATGTGTTTATTTCGTCACCTTTACGTTTGGCAATACTCAGGCGACAATTTTCGATAAACAAAGAAGTAAAAGTGTATCCGAGTTTTATTCAAATGCGCAAATACGAACTTATTGCTCTGGCAAACAAAGCACATTTGGGCGTTAAAAAAATAAGACGTTTGGGGCATACAATGGAATTTGAACAAATCAAGGAATACAACAAAGGCGACGACTACCGCACTATTAACTGGAAAGCTACCGCAAAGCATAACAAACTGATGGTCAATCAGTACCAAGACGAAAAATCGCAAAATATCTACTCGATTATCGATATGGGGCGTACTATGCAAATGCCGTTTAACGAAATGACTTTGTTGGATTATGCCATCAATTCGACTTTGGCTTTTTCTAACATTGCCATCAAAAAGAAAGATAAAGCCGGTATGATTACTTTTGAAAAAAAGATTCACAGCTATCTAAAACCCGAAAATAAAAAACAGCATTTGCAAGACATTTTTGAATCGCTTTACAACATCAAAACCGAGTTTAACGAAACCGATTTTGAAAGACTTTATACATTTATTCGACATAAAATTCCAACTAGAAGTATGTTGATGGTTTATACAAATTTTGAGCATATCAATTCGTTAAAAAGACAATTACCCTTCTTAAAAAAACTATCAAAAAAACATTTGCTTGTCGTTATTATTTTTGAAAACACGGAACTAAACAAATTGATTGAAAAACAAGTATCTGATAATCAATCATTGTATCATAAAATCGTAGCCAACGATTTTTACTTACAAAAACGTATGATGGTCAAAGAATTAAAACTTCATAACATACAAACCATTCTTACAGCACCCGAAAATTTAACATCGGCTACCATCAATAAATATTTGCAGCTAAAAGCTCGCGGTATGATTTAAGGATTATATCTATCGTCCAACTTACTCAATACCGTGCATCATTCGTTTAATTTTGCCATTTAACGAAAGAATTACCAATGCGGCAATAATGGGTACAATCGTAAAGATTAGGAAGAAACCCGAAAGTCCGACTTCTTCTGAAATTGAATCCATATTACCTGCCATTGCTGCGGCTAACTTGCCTGCCAATCCGGTAAATACATACCAAATACCAAACAAGAACGCCAGCATACGCGCAGGAGTTAATTTACTTACATACGAAAGTCCGACAGGCGAAATTGCCAGCTCACCCATAGTATGAAGCAAGTAAGCCAGTAGTAACCAAATAAGACTCACTGATGCTGTTTTTGCACCGTTTGGAATAGTAGAAGCACCAAAAGCAACTGCTGCAAAACCAAAGCCTAACAAAGTTAAGCCGATAGCAAATTTTTGTGGTCCCGAGAATTTATATTTTTTCCAAAACTTAGAATACAAAGGCGCTAAGATTACAATAAAAAACGGATTGAGTATTTGAAACCACGAAGTATCAACAATAGTTGAATCGCCCGAAACTTTATCATTTACACGCAACACAACCAAATACCAAATAATTACAAAACTGATCATGGTAAAAATTACAGTTAGCGAATATTCTTCAAATATAGATTTAGCCAATTTAAAAATAATCCAAGTCAAAATAAACATAGGAATTAAAGAAATGGTTACATCAAATATTTTATACACCAATCCCCAATCACCTATTAACTCACGTCCGGTATAATCTTTGGCAAAAAGCGTAAGCGAAGTCCCTGCCTGTTCAAAACTAGCCCAAAAGAATACCACAAAGAAAGCAATAATAAATACCACTATTAGTCTATCTCTTTCAATTGGTGTATATCGTTTTATTCTAGATGTTCCCAATATGGCAAAAATAACTAATGAAAGCAAAAACAGTATAAAACCTAATCCCAAATCAAAATGTACATTACCTATATTCAATGACAAAACATTCTGAGGTAAAATATGACTTCCACGTGTTACGACTTCGTAAATTCCATCAACAATCCAAGATATTGCAAGCAGCCCTCCAAGTGAAGCCAGCGACAAATCAACTTTTGTAAAAGGCACCTCTTTTTCTAAATCTTCCGGTGATAGATCAATCTTTTTAGGTTGTGGTTTATTGGCAGCTTCACCAAAAATATCTTTGGCAAAAGCAAATTGTAATAAACCAAAAAACATAAATATTCCGGCTAAACCAAATCCCCAAGTCCAGGAATAATTTTCGCCTATCCATCCCACTAAAAGCGTTCCGATAAAGGCGCCTGAATTAACCCCCATATAAAAAATAGTATAAGCACCATCTTTTTTAGGGCTATTTGTCGGGTACATTTTACCAACGATTGAAGACATATTTGGTTTGAATAATCCGGTTCCTAAGACAATAAATAACAGTCCGAGGTAAAACATGAATTTTAAATCTATTTCGAGTGGTAAATCTGCCACTGCCATTGAGGCGTGTCCTAGTGTAATTATTGAGGCGCCTACAATAACCGTTTTGACGTGTCCCCACATATTATCGGCAAGCCAACCACCCAATAAGGGTAAGAAATACACCAACATTACATACCAACCGAACAAACCGGTTGCTTCTGCACGAGTCCAGCCCCAACCGCCTTCTTCAACCTTTGTTACCAAGAACAAAATAAGTATGGCACGCATACCATAATAGCTAAAACGTTCCCACATTTCTGTAAAAAATAGCACGAACAGCCCGACCGGGTGTCCTAATATTTGTTTTTGATCTTGTTCTTGAATATATCCTGACATAATTTAATTATTTTTGATTAGGGCTAAAATACAATTATTTTTTTGAACAAAAAAAAAGGATTGCCAATTTGACAATC
>CAZSBI010000249.1:0-5357 GCA_964604735.1 uncultured Flavobacteriaceae bacterium
CAAACAAATCTATATATTTTAAATCTCTTCTATTCTTCATATTTACAAAAATAACCTATTTTAAGTAATTATTCTGTCTGTTCTTTGTTTTTTCTCCACCTTGCCTCTAACACTTGTACACACGCAATTGCGTATACATCTTTTATCTCCGCAAGTTACCAACAAAAAGCAAACAATGCAAATATTTTTTAAAATTTATATACCAAAAAGTTGTATTTACTAATTGAACTTAGGAAATTATAACATAAGTAAACATTAGAGTTGTTTTAGTTGGCAAATTCATTATAAAAACAAAACACCCAACATAAATGTCAGGTGTTTTGTATTCTACTAAGCAAACTCAAACAATAGTTTAGTAAGTAAAAGTTCGTTTGTTACAAGCACTGGTTTGAAAATCGGTGCTTGCGCCTGAAACTGTTGTGCCTGCTTCTACTTTTTTAGCAGCAATTACAATGTAATAATCCGTACCGGTTTGAAAATCAGAAACCGGACGCATCCAACCGTTGCTGCCATCAAAATTGATGTCTAATGTATTTGAATTGGTAGGTAATTGGGCTTTTTTAAATAATGGTTTGGTGTTTGCCATATCCAATTCGGTTATTTTAACACAATACAAGTCAGGATTTGCTACCGGAGTCCACTCCAAATGTATGGTTTGATTTAGTTCATCGTAATTGAAGGCGGTAATCATAGGCACATCAATTTCGGTAGTTTCTAATTCGTCGGTTACGGTTTTTTCATATCCATCGGTAAATTTGAGTTTAAATGTATATGTTCCCGCCATTGGTTTTGTAGCCGAAGGCGAACCGCCACCTGTTTGTTTATTGCCGTTCATCCAAGTAATATCGTGCAAATCGTAGCTTGTGCCGTCAGGTCCTTGTACGGTACTGCCTGTTTCGGCAATATCGGCGCCATCGGCAAAAAATACGGGTAAATACTTGATGTTTCCCATCATATTCATTTTTTTCAAAATAACATCTCCCTTAGCATCATCGTGTGTGTTTACAGGAGTTTCGTCATCTTTTTCGCAACTTGTAAAGATGAATAAATTAGCAAATAGTATTAATAATGTTATTGATTTTATTGTTTTCATTTTTCTTTGATTTTTTTAAAATTTGTATTTAATAAATGTACTAAAACTTCTACCGGGTTCAAAAATGCGTCTGCCGTTGTTTTCGTCAGCATTTACAAATCCGAAGTTTAAGTGATTGTAATAAGCTTGGTCGGTAATATTGAGTGCCGCTGCACCAATAGACAAGCCTTTGTATGGTTTCCAACCTATGCGCAAATCGATAGTGCTGTGTCCGGGCGTTTCGGTTTCTAAAAAGCTCGGGGCATAATCAAATTGCTTGCTTACAATTTCGGAACGCAAGTCAATCCAATAATTATTTTTTTCGTACTTGATTTCGAAATGTGCATTAGCAGGTGCTACTTGCGCTAATGGTTCACTTAGCGTGGTATTGTATGCGTGTGTAAAAGCCAAATCGGTTTTTAACAACCAGTTATCGTTGATTTTGTAAGCCAAAAAAGCGTCAAAACCATATTGGTAGGCATTTACGTTACGAAAGACCTTAGGTGCTTGCGGTGCTCCGCCACCACATCCGCCTTCTGTTGATGTAAGCGCCGAATTGATAACCGGAGTAATGTAGTCTTGTAAATACGAGTAAAACAGATTTGTGCCCACTTGTATTTTGTCCCATTTTTTTTGGACAGACCATTCCACCTGATTATTAATTTCGGGCTTCAAATACGGATTGCCAATATACTCGCGACTGTCACGTCCTACAATAAATCGATAAATGTATCTCTCAATCATTGAAGGCGTTCTGGTACCTCGACCATAAGCCAGTTGAGTTTGAAAACCATTTTTCTTATACTTGATTGAGATATTTCCACCCAAAGTGATATCGGTTTGTGTCGCTACTTCGCCATAAATATCGGTAAAACCTGTGGCGGGGTCTTGCGAATCGGAACTTACATAATCGCTACGCAATCCCATTGTCATATAATAATTGTCAGACAACTTTCTATTGGCTTCGACAAATACACCAAAATCGTTGATATATGAGTCTTGCCAAACTTTTAGTTTTTTAACAATAACCGGATTGAGCGGCACGCCTGTTGCCGGATTATTATTGACGGTTACCGTTTTAGTGCCATCTCTCATAATGATATCGGCGTCGAGTCCTGTGTAAATTAGCCATCCTTTTTTAGGTGTTAATGCCACTTCAAATTTACCCCCCATTGTGTTTGATGTTACCGGTGTGCGGGCATCAATCCCCGGATAATTAGGACGTGTTACATCCATTTCGTAACCGTTGGTCATCAAATGATCTACAAAAGAATAATATGATTTGAATTGTACATATTTTACTTTTTTAGATACTTTTTTGATTTTATAATCCAGTCCAAGCAAGTAACTATCGTCAATGGGCGAGTCCATCATTAGTCCGGCGTGTTTTATATCACGGCTGAATTTTTGATGCCAATTTACTTGTAAACGTTGATTTTTATTTGGGTTATAAGCCATTTTGACCGAATAGCTGTCGGTTGTAAATCCCGATGGCGTTACAAATCCGTCACCGTCTGTATAATCGCCAAAATCTCTATGCTCAGCGTCTATATTGATGTCAAATTTTTTGGCAGCATACATTAAATCGGCTCTAAGCACCAAATTGTTTCCGTTGGTTTCGTAGCCTGTTTGCAAATCGCCGTGCCAGCCGTAATCGTCGGGTGTAGGTTGGCGAGTTACCATATTTACCACTCCGCCGAATACTTGACCGAAACGCACTGTAAAGGGTCCTTTGACCACTTCTATTTTTCGAACCGATTCGGGTATTACGTGTGCCGTAATCGGATCCATACGATTAGGACAAGCATTGACCATTTTGTTGCCACCGTCATATTTGATATTCATTTGTTCATATTTAAACGAACGCAAAGAGGGCTCCATTGCCGAAGCGCTTCGTTTTTGAATACCAAAACCCGGAATGTCGTGAAATAGGTCTGCTACATTACGTGGCTGACTACCTTTCTTGACATCGTCCATCACAACTACCGAATGTGTGATATCTTCGAGCGGATTGGCTTTAATGATTACTTCATCTAAGGAAACATTTTTGCTCAGCAAAGCAATTTTGATTCCGTCTTTGGCATTGATTTTTTTGGTTTCATACGATTGATGTGTAATCTGCAAAATGGCATTAGCTTGACATTTTAAGCTAAACTCACCATCGATATTAGTCGTGGCAACCGGTTTGTTTTGCAAACTGATTACCGCTCCCATTACGGGTTCTTTTGTTTTTTGGTCATAGACCATTCCTGTGATACTCTTGTCTTGCGCCCACAAAGTAGCCGACAACAAAAGCACAAAGGCTAATATTATTTGTTTCATTTTTTTGTTTTTTTATAATTCCAACTTAAATGGAAGATTGTAAAAAATAATCTATTGTCATTTTGCACATATAAAACTTATGAAATAACTCCGTTATAGTATTTTTTGAAAATATCGAGAGTTATAACGACTTTATGACATTCAATAAGTAGTTGTAAAATGACAAACTGTTAGTATTTTTTTATGAAACAAGAGGGGGTGGTTTCAGCAATTTTGTCAAATATCCTTTGAATGGATTTTTAATAATTTCTATTTCTTTTTGAGATGAGAAAGTAAAAATGATATAATATTTTACTACGGTACTCCGACGGTAGTAATTTGCATATTCTTTTAGACTATTGTTAAGCGTTACATTTTGTTTGGCGGGATTATTTTCGTCTCCCATTGCCTTTCTAATTTCTTTTTTCAGATAACATTTTCCGTTACAATGCATTTCGGGTTTGTCTTTATTTTCGCACAAGTCTTCCGAAATATGTTTGTAATGCACAACATAATCTACCATCGGTAAGGCAGGTTGCACAATAACCGACAGATAAAATAATAATAATATGTATGAAACTATTTGTTGTTTCAAGATTCTTACCTTTTCTTAAATGATAGCGGAAACAATACCAAATATTGTTCTGCAATATAGATTGATTGGATAAGATTTGTAGTAAAATATACTATTTATACGTAGTATATGAACATAGGATATAACCATATATCATACAAAAAAGCTAAATAACATATTATGATAATATACTTTACCACAAACCTAATAAATAAGCTAAATAATAGTTAAGCTTGTTTAGGCGGGCGTAGTATATCGTTAAGGTAAGTACTCAGACTTGCTTGGATGATGAAATCTGAAATGGTATTAAAATTGTCTTCGGGCAATTGGTAAACCACCGATGTGTCCGAAATAAGTGTCTTGATAAAAACAATATTGCTTACATGAGCGCTTTTTGGCTCTTCTTTTTTCTTTTCGGGGCAAGTACGTTTAATCAATGCTTTGAGGTAAGCATCGCCGTTGTTTGCCATTTTAGCAGGTTCGGCTTCCTGTGAGCAACAACAATCCTCATTGATGCTAGTATTTTCAATAGCGCCAAAGTAATATTGTACAAAAGGCATAGCCGGTTGCAAAATAATGGCAACAAAGGAAAATAATAGTAATATGCTAAAAAATTTATGTCTCACGTACAAAATTTATGCTACAAATGTAATCATTTTTTTAAATGAAAAAGATGATTTTGTGTTTCTTTTACTTAAAACCACTTATTTTTGACCGTATTATAGTCGATATAGTAGGTCATTTTCATAATAAATGTATGTTTTTGTGGATTTTGAAACAGATTATCGACATTATTTGAAAAGCTTAAATCTGACAAACGGTCTATATTGAAAATATTATTCCGGTATAGTAATGACAATTTACTACCCGGCGCAAATTCCCAAATATAACTCAAATCGACGTTCCAGATATTGTAATTAATATCTTCGTTTTGTCCGTAAGTTGTCGGGCTGAGTTCACCGTTTTCTTCTAATTTGTAAAAATTGGTGTAAGTAACCGGCGTCCAATTGTATCTGAAATTAAGGTTTAATCCCGATTTGGTATTAAAATAATAGTTTGCTCCCAGCGTATTGGTCAGAGATTTTTGTATTCTGTTTCCAAAAATAATATCATTTGAAATGTTATTTACATAACCTTTAAAATGATTCATTTTTACAAAATTGATATTGTAATTAATTTTAAAACGATTACTAATTTTAAATCGTGGTGAAAGACCAATTTTATAAAAATTTTGTTCATTATTAAAATTTACAAACCGGGCAATATGTAAATCTACCGCAAAACGTTTGCGATAATCTGTTGATACATAAGCCCAAACGCCACCGTGCTCTTTATCGATATAATAACGTCCGGCTTGTCGAGGTTCGTAGTAATCGTAGGCGTCTGTAACATATTCGATGCCCATTCCGT
>CAZSBI010000250.1:0-5040 GCA_964604735.1 uncultured Flavobacteriaceae bacterium
CGATAATGAGGCATATAAGAATATGAATAGTATGGATAATCATAGTAACCATAATCATAAGTATGATGTACATATACATTTTTTGTAGTTGTGTAGTATGTGTCTGCTTCCGAATCGTCATCAGATTCGTAGTAATAATCATCTTCGTCCGTTACGATATCATCTTCATCGATATCGCTGTATAAAGCTGCTTTATTTTTGAAATATTCGTGGTAAAAATTATTTGTATTTTGCTTTTGTGGTTTTTGTTTTTCAACAATTACCTTTTCTTCCACAACTGTTGTTTGTTGCGGACGCGTGGCAACTACTTCTTCGCCATAAATACCATCAGATGATACATTATAATAACTATCGCAAGAAGTGAAAATCAATGCCATAAAAAGCATTGCTACTAAGTTTATACCGATTTTTGAAGTATTTGTTTGTGTCATAATACAAAAATTTAGGGTTAAATTTACAAAATTATCTTAGATTTGCAAATATTTTGTCGCAATATAGACAATTTATCGATTATCAATTGAACAAGAATTATACCAAACTATTAATAATGAGCAAAAAATTAACCAAACGCAGTGAAGATTATTCAAAATGGTACAACGAATTAGTTGTCAGAGCAGGCTTAGCCGAAAATTCCGGAATTCGCGGAATGATGGTCATCAAGCCCTATGGATACGCCATTTGGGAAAAAATGCAAGCGCAATTAGACAAAATGTTTAAAGAAACAGGACACGAAAATGCCTATTTTCCACTATTAATTCCCAAATCATATTTTAGCAAAGAAGCCAAACATGTTGATGGTTTTGCCAAAGAAGCTGCCGTAGTTACCCATTACAGATTACGAACAACTGCCGATGGTAAAGGTATTGAAGTTGACCCAAATGCCAAATTAGAAGAAGAATTGATTATTCGCCCTACTTCTGAAACGATTATCTGGGATACTTATAAACGATGGATACAATCATATCGAGATTTACCTATTTTGGTTAACCAATGGGCAAATGTTATGCGTTGGGAAATGCGTACGCGACTATTTTTGCGCACCGCCGAATTTTTATGGCAAGAAGGACATACCGCACACGAAACCAAAGCAGAAGCCGTAGCAGAAGCAGAACAAATGCTTCACGTTTATGGCGATTTTGCTCAGGATTTTATGGCTATGCCCGTTATTAAAGGTGTAAAAAGTGAAACCGAACGTTTTGCCGGCGCCGAAGATACCTATACTATTGAAGCATTGATGCAAGACGGCAAAGCCTTACAATCGGGGACATCGCACTTTTTAGGACAAAATTTTGCCAAAGCTTTTGATGTAAAATATAGCTCGCGTGAGGGCAAATTAGAATATGTTTGGGCAACCTCTTGGGGTGTTTCTACACGACTAATGGGAGCGCTTATTATGACACATTCTGACGATTTCGGATTGGTTTTACCACCCAAATTGGCACCTATTCAAGTCGTTATTATTCCGATTTATCGCAAGGCGGAACAACTCGATGCTATTTCAGAAAAAGTAGCAGGTATTGTGGCTGAGCTAAAAGCCAAAGGTATTAGTGTTAAGTTTGATAACAGCGACAACTATAAACCCGGGTGGAAATTTAACGAATACGAACTCAAAGGTGTGCCTGTACGTTTGGCCGTAGGACCTCGCGATTTAGAAAACGGCACTGTCGAAATTGCCCGTCGTGATACTTTGAGCAAAGAAATTATTGCAATGGATGGCGTTGCCGATTATATCGAAAAATTATTGACCGAAATACAAGATAATTTATTTGCCAAAGCCGAAGCATACCGAAATGAGCATATTACCAAAGTAGATAACTTTGAAGAGTTTAAAGAAGTACTCAACAATAAAGGCGGTTTTGTATTGGCACATTGGGACGGCACTGCCGAAACGGAAGAAAAAATAAAAGAACTAACCAAAGCAACCATTCGTTGTATTCCGTTAGACAATCCGCTTGAAGACGGCGTCGATGTTTTAACCGGCAAACCCTCTAAACAACGGGTTTTATTTGCTAAGTCTTATTAGTTTTTGAAGTCAAAATGTATTGAAATAACTTTAAAACATATACTAAATTCAATGAATATGCAGATTCGGACTGATAGTAAAATTGATTCCGTTCAATTATTCATTGATGAACTTATAGAAATAGAATGTCATATTTTTGCAAGCAAAGGACTTCAAAAAAGCGAATATGATTAGCAAGTTGTTTTATATGATAAACTTATAAGTAATGGACTTTTCAATAGAATGTGGGGGTAATTTGCCCAAAGATTATGCTGAGTTTTGCAAAAAAAAGCCTAGAAAAATCAGTGAAAAATATCTGAATCTATTACATCAAAAAGGACGTGTTGCCAAACCACTTTCATCATCAGAAATTATTGAAATTATTAAAAATAACGGTATGTCAACAACCCCAAAAAAACGTAAAAGGCGGAATGCGCTATTTGTCAGGTAAAAAGAGTCAATCAAACAACTAAACGCCTGCGAAAAAGTATATAGTAGCGAATTGTAAACAAAAAAATATTACTTTTGTTAAATGACAGAAGGAAAAATTAACATACCGGAATATTATGAATGGATTAATAAAATCAAAGCAAAAATCCATTCAACTAAAATTAAAATTGCGCTTTCGGCAAATTCAGAACTGCTCAATCTTTATTGGGAAATAGGGAAAGAAATAGTAGAAAAGCAAAAAAAATCGGATTGGGGAAGTAAAATAATTGATAAAATTGCTGTCGATTTAAAACATGAGTTTCCTGAAATTAAAGGATTTTCAAGAAGAAACATTTATGCCATTAGACAATGGTATTTACTTTATTCTCAGCAATTTAAAATTGTGCCACAAGTCGTGGCACAAATTCCTTGGGGTCAAAACAGATTAATTATTTCTAAAACGAAAGATGTTAATGAAGCATTATTTTATGCACAAGAAACATATAAGAACTCATGGTCAAGAGATTTCTTAGAAACACAGATTGAAGATAAATTATATCGTAGAAAAGGAAAAGCAATAACAAATTTTGATAATGTTTTGCCTAAAACACAATCAGACACAGCAAAAAACATCTTAAAAGACCCTTATCACTTTGATTTTCTTGGTCTTGAAAATGACGCATTAGAAAAAGCTATTGAAGATGAATTAACAAAACATATCACTGAATTTTTGTTGGAACTTGGAAAAGGATTTGCATATATTGGAAATCAATACAAAATTGAAATAAGTGAAACAGATTATTTTATTGATTTGCTTTTTTACCATCTGGACTTAAGAAGTTTCGTTATAATAGAATTAAAAACCGGAAAATTTAAGCCGGAATATGCAGGAAAACTAAATTTTTATTTATCAGCTGTCGATAGTCAATTAAAAAAAGAAACCGATAATCCATCAATAGGAATTTTGCTTTGTAAAAAGAAAGATAAAATTGAGGCAGAATATGCTTTAAGAGATATAAATAAACCATTGGGAATTAGCGAATATAGATTAACCGAAGCAATTCCCGATAATTTGAAGACAAAGTTACCTTCAATTGAAGAAATCGAAAATGAATTGATTGAAAAAGTAAAAAATCAATCAGCAAGAGTCAATAAATAAGCACTAAATAATTTACTATCAAATATTTTTATCTTCATACATTCAACAATTATGCTCCACACCGACTTTATTCAACATATCGAAACTATTTGTAGTACAATCGAAGGAAAGGCGACCAAACTAAGTGCTTATGAAAAAGTGTATGGTGGCGAATTGCATCAGACATACCGGCTGGCAACCACACAAATCGATTATTTTATCAAGGTAAATACTGCCGAAAAAGCAACTATGTTTGATGCGGAAGCAAGAGGATTAAATATGCTTGCCGCTACTGATTCTTTTGTTATTCCGAATATTTTTGAGACAGGCGTTTTTAATGAAACAGCTTATATATTGATGACATTTATTCCTGCCTTGGAAGCGGTGAGCAATCCCCTGAAATTTGCCGAAAATTTGGCTAAAATGCACCGCGTTTCCAATAGCAAATTCGGATTAGATTTTGATAATTATATTGGCGAATTGACACAAAAAAACACTTTTAACAACAACTGGACTGATTTTTATATCAATCAACGGCTGTTGCCTCAAATAGAATTAGCCCAAAAGAACAATTTATTACCTATTGAAATTGTTAAGAAATTTGAACAATTATACAATCGACTACCTGATTTGTTGCCACAAGAAAAACCATCATTATTACACGGCGATTTATGGAACGGTAATTATTTTTACAACCTGCAAGGCAATCCGGTGCTTTTTGACCCCGCCGTTTACTTCGGTCATAGAGAAATGGATTTGGCTATGATGCGACTTTTTGGCGAATTTGACCCCAAAATATTTGATATTTATAATGAAATTTTTCCTTTGGAAACGGCATGGAAAAAGCGCATAGAATTGTATCAACTCTATCCGCTTTTAGTTCATTTGAATTTGTTTGGCAGTACTTATTTGTCAAGTATTCAACAAATACTCAAATCTTATTAATCTTTCTTTTCAATTTCGTTTAAAAAATCATTGATTTCTTTCAAATCTTGCTCCGGCTGATCTTGCATAGTCATGTGTGCCGCATCTTTTATCACTACAAATTTGGAATTAGGCACTAAATCGGCATAATATTTTGTGGTTTCGGGTCTGGCTTCGTCAAATTCACCACATTCAAACATTGTCGGTACTTTTATACTTGGCAATCGTTTAGTCGCATCGTAATGTTGCATGGTTCCGGTAAAAGTAAACTCGCTGGGACCATTCATATATACATATACATCTTTGCCCAAATACTTAAATGTTTTGGCTATACCATCCGACCATGGCAATTTGCGTGCTACGTGTTTTTTGTAGTAAACCATTAAGGCTTCTTCATATTCGGGGGCATCAAACGACTTGTCTTTTTCGTGCTTGGCAACAATTTGTTGTAAGGAATCGGGCAATTGTTTGAGCAGTAAATTGGCATCTCTAATCCACAACTTGCCACTCAATGCGGGACTCGCAAAAATGATACCTTTAATGCCTT
>CAZSBI010000251.1:0-10974 GCA_964604735.1 uncultured Flavobacteriaceae bacterium
TATGCTTCTTGTTGTCTGAAACAAGTTGAAAAATTTATAATACAAACAAAAAAAAATAAAAAAATGAGAACAAAATTATCCTTACTCCTTTTAGTATTATTGAGTTTTACGGGATTTTCGCAAAAAAATTTCTGGGTTTCGGCACCCAAAACGAAATTAGAGATTATTCCCGAGAACAGAATACCTAGTGCCTACACTACTTATTCTATTGATTATAATCAAGTTGAAGCTTATTTAAAAAACGCACCTGCAATTACAGACGCTGTTGAATCTGACATTATTTTTAGTATTCCGGATGAGAACGGAAAATTGATTTCCCTAAAAATTTATAAATCAGGTACAATGTCAGAAGGTTTAGCGCTTAGTGCTCCGCAAATTGGTGCTTATAGAGGTGTTGGAGTTGACAATGCTGCCATAAAAGCAAGTATTACCACATCTGTTTTCGGATTACAAATTGGTGTTTACCGTAGCGGTAAAGCTGTTTTGGTAGCGCAACCTGCTACAAAAGATATGCAAAGTTATATTATTTACAGTGTAGATAAATTACCCGCTATACCATTTCAGTGTACAATAGAAGACAATATGGGCGAACTTGATGTTCCTTCAGATTTTTCAAGAAATAGTTATGTCAATGACGGTATCCTAAGAAAATACAGATTTGCTGTGGGTACAACCGGTGAGTATTCAGCTTTTCACGTTAATAGAGCTATCAACGCAGGAACGATACCTTCAAATCCAACTGATGCACAAAAAAAAGATGCTGTATTAGCAGCCGTTGTAACTACCGTAGATAGATTAAACACAGTATATGAAGTAGATTTTGGTGTAACCCTTGAGCTTGTTTCTAACGAAAGAAATGCCATTCAGTTAGACGCTGCAAATGACCCATATGACAATGGAGACCAAATGCAAATGTTAAATGCCAACACAAGTGCATTAAACACTGCTATTGGTAGTGCAAACTATGATGGTGGACATTTATTCTCTACATATCCCGGCGGAGGTGTTTCAGGACTAGGCATTATTTGCGGTTCATATAAAGGTAGATCTATTACCGGATTACAAAGTCCTGTTGGCGATCAATATGATATTGATTTTGTAGCACACGAAGTTGGTCATGCTTTTCATGCTAATCACACTTTTGCCAACTCAAATCAACGCAATTTACCAACATCTGTTGAACCGGGAAGTGGTAGTACCATTATGGCTTATGCAGGTGTTTCTGCGCCAAATGTTCAAATGCATAGCGATCCGTATTTTTCAATCGCCAGTATTCAAGAAATTGGACAATTTATTACCTCAGGAGCTACTTGTGTGCAAGAAATTAATATTGGTAACACTGCGCCGACTATTTCAATAACACAGCATAGCGGTGTAAAAATACCAAAATCAACACCTTTTATTTTAGAAGCATCAGCTAGTGACGCCGAAGGTGACCAAATGACTTTTTGTTGGGAAGGAAAAGATATAGTTACAGATAGTAATATCAATTCGTATGAACCTGCAAGTACTTATACATCAGGTCCTATGTTCAGATCTTATTCTCCTGTATCAAGAGGATGGAGAATGTTCCCTAAAATTGAAAATATATTAGACAATTCATATCATAATCGTTGGGAAGTATTACCTTCTGTATCCAGATATTTGCGTTTTGCTGTAACTGTACGAGATAACCATACAGGCGGAGGACAATCGCCATATAGATCTTTAACAATTAATGTTGACGATAGTGCAGGTCCTTTTAGAGTTACTTCTCAAAGCGTAAATACTGTATGGTCACATGGTAACTCAGAAACAATTACTTGGAATGTTGCCGGAACCGATGGCGGACAAATTAATTGTAGCAATGTAGATATTTTACTATCAACCAATGGCGGACAATCATTTGATGTTCAGTTAGCTTCTAACGTTCCAAATAACGGAAGCGCGACTATAACAGTTCCTAATGTAAACACAGGAAATGGTGTTATTATGGTTAAAGCGCATGGTAACTATTTCTTCGACTTAGCCAAAGGATACATAACTATTGGCAATGTACAAGTTGTTTGTAATACGGTAAACAGCGGGAATATCAATCTTGCAATACCTGACAATAATGCAACCGGAGTAAGCACAACACTTAACTTTACAGACAACTATGCAAGCATGAGCGATGTAAACATCAATGTAAATATTACGCATACTTATGTGCAAGACTTAAAGATATCTGTTGTTTCACCGGCAGGAACAGAAATCATTTTATGGAATCAAAACTGTGGTAGTCAAGACAATATGAATATTACATTTGATGATGCCGGTAACGCAATAGTTTGTTCGGATTTAAACGGAAACAGAACGCCTATAGAAGCATTATCCGGTTTCAACAATGAAAATGCGCAAGGTACTTGGACACTAAAATTGTCTGACAATTACACCGGCGACACAGGGCATCTTAATAGTTGGAGCGTAAACGCTTGTCATATTGAAACAGGAATTGATAAAAATCAAATTCAAAGCCTTAATATTTGGCCTAATCCAACCGAAAACAATGTAAATGTGAGTTTTGAGGTACAAGACCAAAACAGCAATGTAAATATTTCGCTTGTCGATATTAGTGGTCGTGAAATCATTAGAAAAACATACGATGCAAAAACTCTTGATTTTAACGAAAACATTAACTTAAATAACTTGTCAAAAGGTATTTACATGATTCGTGTTAACAATGGTAAATTTAATACAACTAAAAAACTGATTATTCGTTAATCATTTTATACATTATAATATATACAAGCAGCCTAAATCAGGCTGCTTGTTTTTTTTGTAACTTTGCCAAAAACAGAACCGATGAGCGTCAAACCCAAAAAACATTTAGGGCAACATTTTTTAACCGATTTGAATATTGCCCGAAAAATAGCCCAAACGCTACAAAACGACAATTATCAAAAGGTTTTAGAAATTGGTCCCGGCATGGGCGTGATGACACAATATCTATTGCAAAACAATAAAGATTTATATGTGGTAGAAATCGACAAAGAATCGGTTGCTTATTTACACAAAAATTTTTCTCAATTACAAGATAGAATCATTGAGGCTGACTTTTTAAAACTTGATATTCACAAACTTTTTCAGGGTGAAGAATTTGCCATTACAGGTAATTTCCCCTACAATATATCCTCACAAATACTTTTTAAAACATTAGACAATAAAGAATTGATACCCGAATTTTCAGGCATGTTTCAAAAAGAAGTAGCCGAACGCATAAGCGCAAAGCATGGCAACAAAAAATACGGAATTTTGTCCGTATTGACACAAAACTATTATCAAACAGAATTGTTATTCGAGGTCAATGAACAAGTTTTTAATCCGCCCCCCAAAGTAAAATCTGCGGTCATTCGTTTGGTTAGAAAAGATGTTTTTCCCGAAATTGATTACAATTTTTTCAAGAAATTAGTCAAAACAGCCTTTAATCAACGTCGAAAAACTCTAAGAAATAGTTTAAAATCGTATAATTTGAGCGATAATTTAAAACAAGATAGTATCTTTGCAAAAAGACCGGAGCAACTATCGCCCCAAAGTTTTTTAGCATTAGCCTTAAAAATATACCATGATCAACCAAGAGCATAACATATTACTCGACTCACTACGTGAGTTTATAGCGCAAAAAAACATTGCGCAAGTTGCCCGTTTGCTCAAAGATTTGCATGCCGCTGATATTGCCGAAGTACTCGACGATTTAGATTTTGAAAATGCATTATTTGTTATCCGATTACTCGATAGTGATATTACCGCCGATATTTTAGCCGAATTAGATGACGATTTACAAGAAAAAATACTTGAAAATCTGTCTGCCAAAGAAATTGCCGAGGAAATTGAGGAGTTAGAAACCGATGATGCCGCCGATATCATTGCCGATTTACCAGATGATAAAAAAGAAGAGGTTATTTCGCATATCGATGATAAGGAACACGCCAAAGATATTGTCGAATTATTACGTTATGACGAAGATTCTGCCGGTGGATTAATGGGCAAGGAATATATTGAAGTCAATGAAAATTGGAACGTTTTGCGAAGCGTAGCCGAAATGCGCAAGCAAGCCGAAGAACTCAATCAAGTACACACAATATATGTCGTAGATAATGACGAGATACTACAAGGACGACTTTCTCTAAAAAAACTATTAACAACTCCTACACGTACACCAATCAAAGAGGTTTTTAATGATAATATTCATTATGTAAAAGTAAACGATTCGGCAGACGAAGTAGCGCGAATAATGCAAAAATACGACTTGTTTGTTATTCCGGTTATCGACGAAATGGGACGTCTTGTAGGACAAATTACCATTGATGATGTTGTAGATTATATCAAAGAAGAAGCCGAAAAAGATTATCAAATGGCAGCAGGTATCTCTGATGATGTCGAAGCCGATGACAGTATTCTCGATTTGGTCAAAGCGCGTCTGCCTTGGCTTATTGTGGCTCTTTTGGGCGGATTTATAAGTGTTGTTGTTCTTAGTAATTTTGGCGATGCTATGAATACCTACGGAACGCTTTTCTTTTTTACTCCGCTTATTGCCGCTACTGCCGGAAATGTCGGAGTGCAATCCTCAGCAATTGTAGTACAAGGTTTAGCCAATGGAACACTTAGCGGTTCTATTTGGAAACGTTTGCTTAAAGAAATAACGCTAAGCTTGATAAATGGTATTATCTTAGCAATTATACTAATGCTTATAGGAAAGTTTTTATTGAGCAGTTTTATTGTTGGTTTTGATGTTAAAATGGCTGTTACCGTAGCAGTTTCATTGATTTCCGTTATCATTATTGCTTCACTAATCGGAACATTTGTACCCATTTTTCTTCATAAAAAAGGCATCGATCCGGCTGTTGCCACAGGTCCGTTTATTACTACTAGTAATGATATTTTCGGAATTTTTATATTTTTTACAATTGCAAAAATTATCTTAGGATTTTAAACATCAAACCTGTCGATATTGATTTCCTTTGGCAAAGGCATATCAAATGTCAAATAATTGAATAGTTGTTTTGCTGTTGTAGGAGCCAAAATCACACCTCTTGTGCCCATTCCGTTTAAGATGCCCAGATTTTTATATTTTTGATGCCTTCCGACAAGAGGACGACGATCGATTACCGTAGGACGAATACCGGCTTTTTGTAAAACAACCTTATACTTTTTGTTGTATAATTTTTGTAATTTCATTTCTAAATGAGCTCGTGCTTCATCTGTCGGTTCATTGGTTTTGTCTTCCCAATTGTATGTTGCGCCTACATAAAATTGTTTATCATTTTCGACATTGGGAGCTAAAAAAGCTGCCGATTTTACAATGTAGGGTATCGTAGTTTCTGTTTCGACCATCAACATTTCACCTTTTGTGCCTTGAAGTGGCAAATCTTTGAAAAACGGATTTTTTTTCATGCCAAAACCTTCGGCAAAAACAATTTTTTGTGCTTTGATATCTTTATAAACTACGTGAGTGTCAAATATTTGTAAAGCATCATAATCGAAATCTTCTTGTAGCAATTTGCCTTGTGTTTTTAAATCGGACAATGCTGTATCTAATACTTTGGCGGCATTTACAATGCCGGTTCCTTTAAGTACTCCAAAACCGAAAGGCGCTTCAATGCCTTCAATCTTTTTGTATGAAATGTCTTGCATAAAATCGCGCATTACCGGTCTGTCAGAAGCGGCAAGCCAATTGTTCTGTTCTTGTACAGAAGTTAATTTGCGATAAATATCAATATAGTGAATAAATTTTTGTTGGTATTTTAATTCGGCTTTCTGAAATTGTAACAAGGCATAAGGTAACATTTCGGCAGCTTGCCAAGCAGGTGTAAAACGTTTTAAGATTATAGGATTAAACATTCCGCCTGCAATACGCGTAGATTGTTGAGAGTGATTATCAAAAACCACGAAATTCTTTTTGTTCTCTTCGAGTTGCTGTGCAAATGAAAATCCGGCTATGCCAAAACCTACAATAATATAATCGTACATAATTTGTGTTTACAATAAAAGTCTAAAATTGAACAGACTCATAAATATTAGAACAAAAGTACATAAAATTTTATTTATATCTTGCTAAAACAATAATCGTTTTGTATTATATTTGTGTAAATTAAAAATGCGAATTAAGCGCACGAAATAATCAAAAAACAAAAATGAAATTACATATATTAGGTTGTCATTCGGCTACACCGCGTAGCGTTGCTTTTCCGACTTCGCAATTATTAGAAGTAGGCAATGAGTTGCTGTTGATTGATGCAGGTGAGGGAATGCAAATTCAGCTGCGCAAATACAAGCACAAGTTCAATAAGATTACACACATATTTATTTCGCATTTACACGGTGATCATTTCTACGGATTGGTTGGTTTTTTATCTACTTTACGATTGTTAGGAAGGGTAAAACCAATACATATTTACGCACCTGCCGATTTGGAAAAATTGTTGCAACTGATTTTTGAAGTGACTAAAACGGATATTAATTACCCGCTGCATTTTCATCATTTAACAAGTCAAAAACCCGAATTAATTTTAGAAACAAATAAATATACGGTAACGACAATTCCCTTAAAACATCGTATTTACACCAATGGTTTTCTGATTCGTGAGCAAGAAGCGCTTCGCAAACTGAATATGCCGGCAATTGAGCAATATCCGCAAGTAGAACGATGGGCATATCACAATCTGAAAAAAGGAAAAGATTTTGTCAATGAAGATGGTACGGTTATTCCCAATAGCGAATTAACTTTGCCGCCACCGCCCCCCAAAAGCTATGCTTATTGTTCGGATACCGTTTACAAACCCGATATTGTTTCGCAAATTAAAAATGTCGATTTGCTGTTTCACGAAGCAACATTTTTAGATGAGGATAAAGATTTAGCTCAAAAGACTTTGCATACCACTTCGGTACAAGCCGCCGAAATTGCCAAACAAGCCAATGTTAAGCAGTTGGTTTTAGGACATTTTTCGTCAAGATATAAAAACGAACAATTATTTAAAGAACAAGCCTCAAAAATATTCGAAAACACAGCTATTGCGGTAGAAGGAAAGACTTTTGAAGTGTGACAGTCTTATCTGCCCTTATACATTTCGTTATAATACTTTTGATAATTGCCCGAAGTGACGTTTTGCAACCACTGCGAATTTTCCAAATACCAATCAATTGTTTTTGACAAACCTTGTTCAAAATTGACACTGGGTTTCCAGCCTAATTCTTTATTGATTTTTGTAGCATCAATGGCGTAGCGTTTGTCGTGACCGGGGCGATCTTTTACAAAAGTAATCAGTTGACGCGAGCTGCCTTTTTCTCTACCTAATTTTTCATCAAGCAGGTCGCAAAGTAAGTGAATTAAATCAATGTTGGTATATTCGTTAAATCCACCGATGTTATATGTTTCGCCTACCTTTCCTTCGTGAAAAATTTGGTCAATGGCACGCGCGTGGTCAATAACATAAAGCCAATCGCGAGTGTATTGTCCGTCGCCGTAAACAGGCAAAGATTTGTTGTTTTGAATATTGTTGATAAACAAAGGAATCAGTTTTTCGGGAAATTGATTCGGTCCGTAATTGTTGGAGCAGTTAGAAATAACCGTAGGCATTCCGTAAGTGTCATAATAAGAACGCACAAAATGGTCAGACGATGCTTTTGAAGCAGAGTAGGGCGAGTGTGGGTCGTAAGATGTTTCTTCCGTAAATAATCCTGTTTTGCCTAAACTGCCATAGACTTCGTCGGTCGAAATATGATAGAAAAGTTTATGGTCAAAATCGTTCTTCCATAAATTTTTAGCGGCATTGAGCAAATTGACGGTACCAATGACATTGGTCTCTACAAATTCAAGCGGGTTTTCTATGGAGCGATCAACGTGCGATTCGGCGGCTAAGTGAATAACACCGTCAAATTGGTATTTTTGAAACAATTTTTCGATAAAATCTTTATCTCGAATATCGCCTTTTTCAAAAGTGTAGTTATCTTTGTTTTCTAAATCGCTGATATTTTCAAGATTGCCTGCATAGGTCAGTAAATCTAGATTAACAAACTGTTTTTCGGGATATTTATTGACAAAAAGTCGTAGTACGTGCGAGCCTATAAATCCTGCGCCGCCTGTAATCAAAATGGTTTTCATTGCTTCTGTTATAAAATTACGGTAGCAAATTTACTGTTTTTTAGATGATTTTTTAGTCGTTTTACCAAAAAAATATTAATATTGCCTTATGAAATTATCAAAAGGAAATATTTTTAGAATTATTATTTGGTTAGCAATGTTAATAGGCGGTGCCATATTGAGTATCCACTATGACAAAATCTACTTTTACGATTTGTTCGACAATGTGAAATTTCACATAGCGACAATGATTCCGGGCTATTTATTGCTAAAATTGGTAACAAAAGCATCGAGAAATACAGGACGATATTTGTCCAAAAACGGTCGCGAAGGGGACTTGCCACGCTTGCAAACCAACAAATTAGTCACCGATGGGCTGTATGCTTGTATGCGCCATCCAATGCATTTGGGCTTGCTTTTCTTTCCCTTGGCATTTGCTCTTTTGGTAGGCAGCCCCGTTTTTATAATGATTGTTGCGCCTTTGGAAATGCTTTTTATGGTCATTATGATTAAATTGTTTGAAGAACCAGAAGCCGAAAAAAAATTCGGGAAAGCTTATCAAGATTATAAGAAAGAAGTGCCTTTCTTTAGTTTTTCAAAAAAATGTTTAAGTATGTTGCTCAAAAACGAGTAATTTTCATAAATTTTGCTATCATTTCTACTTACCCCATCAAAAAATAGGGTAAAAATCGTATATTTGCGTTTTTAAAACAATTATACTATGTCAAAATTAAGGTTTGAAGCGCTAAAAGAAACATTTAACAGAAAACCAAATGAGGTTAAAGTTATTGTAAAACGTTCTGAAATTTTTGCGCAAAATGTCTTCGGAAAAGACAAAATGAAAAACTTTTTGGATAAAAATGCTTTTAATGCGGTGCAATTATCTGTTGAAAAAGGGAAGCAAATAGACCGAAATACTGCCGAACAAATTGCTGCCGGAATGAGAAATTGGGCATTGTCAAAAGGTGCTACACATTACACACATTGGTTTCAACCTTTGACCGGAGCAACCGCCGAGAAACACGATTCATTTTTTGAATTGACTCCCGATGGCGAAGTACTCGAAAAATTTTCGGGCGCACAATTGGTACAACAAGAGCCCGATGCATCCAGTTTTCCGAATGGAGGAATTCGTAATACTTTCGAAGCGCGTGGTTATACTGCTTGGGACCCTACATCGCCGGCGTTTATTTACGGCACAACACTTTGTATCCCGACTGTTTTTGTATCTTATACAGGCGAAGCTCTCGACGTTAAAACACCCTTATTACGTTCCTTAAACGCCTTAGACGAAGCGGCAACAGCCGTAGCAAGATATTTTCATCGCGATGTCAACAAGGTAATTGCCACTTTGGGTTGGGAGCAAGAGTATTTTTTGATCGATTCGGCACTTTACAAGTCACGCCCCGATTTAGTTATGACCGGACGCACTTTGTTAGGGCATCCTCCTGCGCGCGGACAGCAACTCGACGACCATTATTTTGGCTCAATACCCGAAAGAGTGATGTCTTATATGCGCGAATTAGAAATTGAAAGTTTAAAATTGGGCATTCCCGTTAAAACGCGACATAATGAGGTAGCGCCTAATCAATTTGAGCTGGCACCTATTTTTGAAGAATCCAATTTAGCAGTTGATCATAATGCTTTATTGATGGATATTATGAGTAAAATTGCACGAAAACACCATTTTGAAGTGTTATTGCACGAAAAACCATTTGCCGGCATTAACGGTTCAGGCAAACATAACAATTGGTCTATGATGACCAATACCGGTATCAATTTGTTGAGTCCGGGAAAAACGCCTATGAAAAATTTAGAATTTTTGGTATATTTTATCAATACGATTAAAGCGGTAAATGATAACGAAGAATTACTTCGTTCTTCCATTGCTTCTGCCGGAAACGACCATCGTTTAGGAGCAAACGAAGCACCTCCGGCTATTATTTCGGTATTTATCGGTGAACAATTAACCAGAGTTTTTGAAGAGCTGAAAAATGTAACCAACGGCAAGCTTTCGCCCCAAGAAAAAACTGATTTAAAACTTAATGTTGTGGGTAAAATACCCGAAATTTTATTAGACAACACCGACAGAAACAGAACCTCGCCATTTGCTTTTACAGGTAATCGTTTTGAATTTAGAGCCGTAGGATCATCTGCCAATTCGGGCAACCCAATGACCATATTGAATATGATTGTTGCCAAACAATTAAAAGATTTCAAAAAAGAAACCGATGCCTTAATCAAGAGCAAAAATTTATCAAAAGATGAGGCAATTTTTAATGTATTGCGCGAATATATCAAGCAGTCGGAACGTATTTTGTTCGAAAAAGACGGTTATAGCAAAGCTTGGGAAAAAGAAGCAAAAAAACGAGGACTAAGCAATCATAAAACAACCCCGGAAGCGCTAAAAGTCTTAAAATCTGAGAAAAGTATAGCCATTTTTGAAGAAATGAAAGTGATGAGCAAACGCGAGTTAGAAGCCAAACACGAAATTGAATTGGAACAATACACTATGAAAATTCTTATAGAAGCAGGCGTGTTGGGCGATTTAACAATGAATCATATAGTGCCGGTAGCTATCAAATACCAACAAGAATTGGTTAATGTGATAAAAGGATTGAAAGAGATTTATGAAAACGACTATAAAAAATATGCACAAGAACCTTTGTATTTGCTTGATCAAATTTCGGAATATATCAGTAAAGTATCGATGCTTGTCAGAAAAATGCGAAAAGATATTGATAAACTCTCAGCAAAAGATTTAGAGAAAAAAGCAAGCATTTTGGCAGAGAAAATCAAACCGCAATTTGATGAAATACGCCATTATACCGATGCGCTCGAAATGATGATTGACGATGAAATATGGCCTTTGACCA
>CAZSBI010000252.1:0-5306 GCA_964604735.1 uncultured Flavobacteriaceae bacterium
AAAAACTTCATTATTGCAATTCGTTTCATATAGTTTTTTAGCAATAAAATCGCTGTAAAATTCCGTTTTCAATGTATCCATGTTGAGATTGAAAACTGATGCTAATTTTGGTAATCGCTTTTCATCAAATTCACGTTTCCCATTTTCAATTTTACTTAGATTTGCCGAATCCAAATCAAGTTTGGCTGCAAGTTGCGTTAAAGTCAACTCATTTTCAGTTCGTAATTTTCTTATGTATTCTCCAAATGTTTCTTTCATTCACCTTTATATTCATGACTTGTCAATGTTTGACAAATATATAACAATTTTCCAATTTTATCCTTTTTTGGTTAGGAATTGTGTGATTGGCAAAAATTGTGTAAAATGTGCGATTAACTCGTTCTGCTAAGAAACACAACATACTCTTCAATGCAACAAGTCAACAAACAATCAAAGCTCCTAAAAAAATCCTGCCAATTTGTCATATATACTTAGTTTTTCATTATCTTTGTGATAATCTAAAAAAAAGACTATAAAAAATATGTACGAATATTTACAAAACATAAAACAACGCTACGGCATCATTGGCAATAACAACAAACTCAACAGAGCACTGGATAAAGCCGTGCGCGTAGCGCCTACCGATATTACTGTGTTAGTATCGGGCGAAAGTGGCGTTGGTAAAGAAGTTATACCCAAAATTATTCATCAAAACTCGCACAGAAAACACGGTGCTTATTTTGCCGTAAACTGTGGCGCTATACCCGAAGGAACAATTGACAGCGAATTGTTCGGACACGAAAAAGGAGCATTTACAGGGGCAACATCTACCCGAAAAGGTTATTTTGAAGTGGCAGACGGCGGCACCTTATTTTTAGACGAAATCGGCGAATTGCCACTCACTACACAAGTGCGCTTGCTTCGTGTTTTAGAAAATGGCGAATTTATCAAAGTAGGCTCGTCAAAAGTGCAAAAAACCGATGTGCGTATTGTAGCTGCTACCAACAAGAATTTGATTGAAATGATTGATAAAAACAAGTTTAGAGAAGACTTATTTTATCGTTTAAATACCGTCGATATTAACCTGCCTCCTCTACGCGAACGCTCAAACGATATACATTTGTTGTTTAGAAAGTTCGCTTCCGATTTTGCCCAAAAATACGGAATGCCGGCAATCAGACTTACACCCGACGCCGTAAGCGTGCTCGAAAGCTACGACTGGCCGGGCAACATAAGACAACTGCGCAATATTACCGAACAAATTTCAATTTTGGAAGAACAACGTAGTATTGACGGCTATACGCTTCAAAAATACTTACCCGATTACAAAGCCTATTTGCCCTCAGTGGTGCGTAGCGAACAAGCCAACTTTGACTATAACAAGGATAGAGAAATGTTGTACAAACTCATTTTTGACCTTAAAAAAGAAATTGACGAAGTCAAACAAAAAATGGCACATAGCAATCAGGTTTTTCTACCACAAAAAACCGTAGCGCAAGACAGATATTTTGACCGAAAAGACTCCGACGATGTAGAAATTATTTATCCGGATAACAATTATCAAGAAAAAAGCGTTCATATACCTGACAATACAAATTATATCGATATTAGCGAAGATCAAGAAGAATCATTATCTTTGCAAGAGAAAGAAAAAGATTTAATCAAGAAAGCACTTGAAAAATATCACGGAAAACGTAGAAAGGCAGCCGAAGAATTAGGCATTTCAGAAAGAACGCTTTACCGTAAAATTAAACAATACGACCTATAATGCAGAAAAAAATTACATATCTCATTCTTGTAATAATACTATTGTCTTCTTGTAAGATAAATTACTCATTTTCAGGCATAAACATTGGCAAGGGTATAAAAACTTTTCAAGTAAATTACATTCCTAACAATGCTATGATTGTTGAACCGGGATTAAATAACGAAGTCAGAAACGAGTTAATTGACCGTATTATCAGTCGTACCAACTTGACCGAAGCTAAAACAGACGGCGATTTGGTTTACGACGCCGAAATAAGCGAATATTCGGTAACCCCCGTTGCTATGACTGCCGACCAAACAGCCTCGCAGTCCAGATTGACAATTGCCATAAAACTAAATTACACCAATAATAAAAAAGAAGAGGATAATTTTGACAAAACATACAAATGGCACTACGACTTTGCAGCAAACCAAAATTTAAATAGCATAAAAGATGAAGCTCACAAAGAGATTTTAAAAAAAATAATCGGAGATATTTTTAACGAGACCTTGGCAAAATGGTAAAAGACAATACATTTTTTGACATATTATTAAAACATCCTTATCAGTTCTCTGCCGAAGAAAAGAAAGATTTGGAACGCATCAGTAAAAAATATCCGTTTTTTCAGACTGCCAAAAGTATGCAACTCAAATTTTTGAAAGAACGACAAATGTTTCTTAAAGATTTGCTTGCCGAAACTGCCGCACAAACTATAGATCGCAAGGTGCTGTTTATGTATGTCGAAGATAACCAATTGCTGTTTAGAAATAAAGAAAAAAAGACAAGTAAAAACATCGAAAAGGAAATTGATAATAAGGTAGCAAAAGACGAAGAAAAATTTGTCCAAACAAATAACAATAATTCTGAAAAAAGCATCGAAAAGATTGTCGAAATTGCCAAGCAAAAAGAAGAAAAGGCGGAAACAATTGTCAAAACAGAACAAAAAATGAGCTATTTGGACTGGTTAGAACAAATAAATCAAGATAAAAAACAAAAAAATAATGACTTTTTTGATGCCATTGATACCTTCTTAAAAAACAAACCAAAAATTGTTCCGGTCAAGAACAAAACCTACAAAGCGCCTGCTATCATTGAAAAAAGCGTTACCGAAAAACAAATGCTAATGACCGAAACTTTGGCCAATTTATACGTGAAACAAAAAAAATATGATAAAGCAATACAAGCTTTTAAGATATTAAGTTTGAAATATCCAAAAAAAAGTAGTTATTTTGCAAATCGAATATCCGAAATAAAACAAAATTAAAAATATTATGAGTTTATACATTTTTATTACACTTATTGCAATCGTAGCATTTTTGCTAATTTTAATTATTATGGTGCAAAATCCAAAAGGAGGCGGACTAGATGCCAGTTTTGGCGGCGGTGGCGGCTCAATGTTGGGCGGTGTACAACAAACTAATGATTTTTTAGATAAAGCTACTTGGTATTTATTCGGACTTATGGTTGTATTAATTTTACTTTCAAACTCAGTAATTATCAAAACAACTGCCGAACCAAAATCTCAAGTAAAAGAAGTATTTGAAGAACATATACCCCAAGACAACAGCGCTAAGCCTATGCCAAATCCGGCATTGGATAATAATACAGGTGCAGAAACCGAAAAAAAATAATTCTTACAATAATGATAAAAGTGCCAATCTATATGACAGATTGGCACTTTTTTTATACAACTTTTCCTGCCGTTACAAATGGCACAATTTCTGTAAAATCAAAATCGAAAAACAAAAAAAATAATATATTATGGCAAAAAATATTCAATTTGACGTAGATGCAAGAGACGCACTCAAAAAAGGTGTAGATGCTTTGGCAAATGCCGTTAAAGTAACACTAGGACCCAAAGGACGTAATGTCATTATCGAAAAATCATTTGGCGGACCACAAGTCACCAAAGACGGTGTCAGTGTTGCCAAAGAAATCGAATTAGAAGATCCGCTTGAAAATATGGGCGCACAAATGGTTAAAGAAGTCGCTTCAAAAACCAACGATTTGGCAGGCGACGGCACTACAACCGCCACCGTACTGGCACAAGCAATGATTCGCGAAGGCTTAAAAAATGTTGCCGCAGGTGCCAATCCGCTTGACCTTAAAAAAGGAATGGACAAAGCAACCAAAGCTATTGTTAAAGAATTAGAAAAACAAACCGTAGAAGTTGGTAACGATTTAGAAAAAATTAAACAAGTAGCTTCTATTTCTGCTAACAACGACGATACCATAGGCGAAATGATTGCCGACGGTTTTGGTAAAGTAGGCAAAGACGGTGTTATTACCGTAGAAGAAGCCAAAGGAATGGAAACTTATGTCGATGTTGTAGAAGGTATGCAATTTGATCGTGGTTATCTTTCACCCTACTTTATCACCAATCAAGAAAAAATGGAAGTAGAACTTGAAAAACCGTATATTTTGATGGTGGATAAAAAAATAGCCACTATGAAAGATATGCTTCCGGTACTTGAAAAAACGGCACAAACCGGACGCCCGCTATTAATTATTGCCGAAGATATCGAAGGCGAAGCATTGGCAACCTTAGTGGTTAACCGTTTAAGAGGAACACTTAAAATTGCCGCTGTAAAAGCTCCCGGTTTTGGCGACCGTCGTAAAGCAATGCTCGACGATTTAGCCATATTAACCGGCGGAACAGTTGTTTCGGAAGAAAGAGGATTTACACTCGAAAACACCGATTTAGAAATGCTTGGACAAGCCGATAGAATTACCATTGACAAAGACAACACTACTATTGTTGGCGGTGCAGGAAGTAAAGAAGATGTAGCCGGCAGAGCAAAACAAATTAAAGCTCAAATTGAAACCACTACATCTGACTACGACAAAGAAAAACTACAAGAACGCTTGGCAAAATTAGCCGGTGGCGTTGCTGTATTGTATGTAGGCGCGGCTTCCGAAATCGAATTAAAAGAAAAGAAAGACCGTGTCGAAGATGCCTTAAATGCTACCAGAGCTGCCGTAGAAGAAGGTATTATCTCAGGCGGAGGCGTAGCCTTAGTAAGAGCCGGAAAAGTACTTTTAGATATTGAAGCTGAAAACAAAGACGAAGAAACAGGTATTAAAATTGTAGAAAGAGCAATAGAAGAACCTCTTAGACAAATTGTTAATAATGCCGGAAAAGAAGGCGCCATAGTTGTAGGAAAAGTAGCAGATGGCGATAATGATTTTGGTTATGATGCCAAAAGAGATAAATACGTAAATATGATGCAAGCCGGAATTATAGATCCTAAAAAAGTAACACGTATTGCACTTGAAAATGCAAGCTCCGTTTCCGGTATGATCTTAACTACCGAAGCTGCTATTACAAATATAAAAGAAGATGCACCGGCAGGTGGCGGAATGCCGCCAATGGGTGGTGGTATGCCAATGATGTAACAATATCAAGCAAGCATACAAAATACAAAAAAGAGATAAGCCAAAAACTTATCTCTTTTTTTGTGGAGCCAAAGGGAGTCGAACCCTCGACCTCTTGACTGCCAGTCAAGCACTCTAGCCAGCTGAGCTATGGCCCCATTTGCGAGAGCAAAAATAAGAAAAAGTATTGAATAAAAAAATGTTT
>CAZSBI010000253.1:0-4797 GCA_964604735.1 uncultured Flavobacteriaceae bacterium
GACACTTCAAATCCGCCTAACTCGTATGCGCTTTTTAAATTATTTGCCAAATCGGTTTTGGTACTTTCGACACTTGAACGTGTAAGATTATCGATTTGTATTTTTCCGTCGGCTACATTTACACTTGCTACGTTGTTAGAAGTTTCTACCAAATCTTCCATATCGGGACTCATTCTGAATACGCCGTTATGTGCCACATAAACCGTTTTGATTAATTGGCATTGCGCATCATAATTCATTACCTTTTTGGGCATATCGACTGTTTCAAAAACAAAAGTTAATTCGGGGTCTTGAACGGCTTGTTCAATCTTAATTGTTTCTGCTAAATTTTTCATTTCTTGCAACAATTTATCTGCATTATCTGCGGGTAAAACAACTGTTGCCTGTGCTTCGCGCGGAATGGCATTACGCAATCCGCCTCCGTGAATTTCGCTTACTTGCAAACCTTTTGCTGATGGATTGTAAAGCAATCTGTTCAAAATCTTGTTAGCATTGCCTCTATATAGGTGAATATCCATACCTGAATGTCCGCCTGTTAATCCTTTTACGGTAATTTTGTAGGCTTTTCCGCCTTGATCTGCATCTTTTTGTTCGTAAGAGCGCGTTGCTGTTATGTCAATTCCTCCTGCACAACCAATGTCTAATTCGTCATCTTCTTCGGTGTCTAAATTTAACATAATTGTAGCATCTAATATGCCTTCTTGCAAATGTTGTGCGCCTGTCATTCCGGTTTCTTCATCAATGGTAAATAAGGCTTCGAGCGCCGGATGTGGTAGATCGGTTGAGGCTAAAAGTCCCATAATAGCGGCTACGCCGATACCGTTATCTGCACCTAAGGTTGTGCCATCGGCAGTTACCCAATCGCCATCAATGAGCATATCTATACCATCGGTTTCAAAACAATGTTCTTTGTCATTGTTTTTTTGTGGTACCATATCGAGATGCGATTGCAAAGCAATAACGGTTTTGTTTTCCATTCCGGGGGTTGCCGGTTTTTTAATAATCACATTGCCAATTTTGTCTTCAAAAGTTTCTAAACCTAAACTCTTTCCGAAGTTTAGCATAAATTGTCTTACTTTTTCTTCTTTTTTCGAAGGACGAGGCACTTCGTTTAGTGCTACAAAATGTTCCCAAATTTGTTTGGGTTCCAATTGTGCTATTTGTTTATTCATATTTTTACTCATAGTATATATATATTTAATGTATAAAAAAACGTCCAAAATATTCGGACGTCTAAAAGTATGAATTATTTTTGATTTTTTAAATGTTTTTTGACAATTTGTAACGGTATATGCCGACCGACTAAGTAAGCTGTCAGCATTATGGGAATGAAATACTTTACAAGCACATCTTTGTATCCTAAATCGTTTACCGCCAGTGAAATAGCTGCAATTACCAATAATACAATAATGTCTAAGGTTAAAAGTTTTTGTTTTAAGTTCATTATATTTTTTTTAATAACTCAGACTGTTACAACAACAATCCGACTCACAAATTTAATAAAATTAAGTCAATGTGTCAAAAAAAAATCACACGACAGAAAGCGTGTGATTTATTGAACTATTTATATTTTTGAGATTATTTTTCAGAGAACTCGCCCATTTCGGCATATTTTGCCATACGTTCGTTCACTAATTGATCTTTTGGTAATAATTTCAGCTCTGCATAAGTTGCTACAATCTTTTCGGCAACATTTTGATATGTTTGTTCCGGATTGCGATGTGCTCCTCCTATTGGTTCTTCAATTATATCATCTATTAATTTAAGTTTCTTCATATCTTTTGAAGTCAGTTTTAGAGCTTCGGCTGCTTGTTCTTTAAACTCCCAACTGTGCCATAAAATTGATGAACAAGATTCGGGTGAAATAACTGAATACCAAGTGTTTTCTAACATAAATACTCTGTCGCCAACACCAATTCCCAAGGCTCCTCCTGAGGCGCCTTCTCCAATAATAATAGTGATGATTGGAACAGTTAACTGCGTCATTTCTAATATGTTACGTGCAATAGCTTCGCCTTGTCCGCGTTCTTCGGCTTCGATACCAAAATGAGCACCGGGGGTATCAATAAAAGCTACTACGGGAATATTGGCTTTTTCTGCCATTTTCATCAAGCGCAGGGCTTTGCGATAGCCTTCCGGATTTGCCATACCAAAATTACGATGCTTACGCTCTTTGGTATTTCGCCCTTTTTGCATTCCGACAAACATATAGGTTTGATCGCCTATTTTTCCTAAACCGCCAATCATTGCTTTGTCATCGGCAAAATTGCGATCGCCGTGTAATTCTAAAAATGTATCGCCTGCTAATGCTTTGATATAATCTAATGTAAATGGCCTATTGGGGTGACGAGATAATTGAACTCTTTGCCAAGGACTAAGATTCTTAAATATCTCTTTCTGTTTTTTTTCAATTTCTTTTTCAATTTTTTTACAACCGGTGTCAATGCCTGTCTCTTTTGCAATTTCGTAACACTTTACCAAATTATTTTCCAGCTCTTCAATCGGTTTTTCAAAATCTAAATATTCCATAATTGTTTATTTGGTTTAATCGGGTAAAAATATAAAATTCTCAGGAATTAGCGCTGATTTTTAGCAAAATGTTTGATAATCGTGTTTAAAAGTATGATTATCAGTATAAAAGAAGCGCCAATATAAAAGCCTGTTGACATCATTTCTTTGTCTCCCAAAAATAAAATAGCTAAAATAATTCCGTAAATGGGCTCTAAATTGATAGACAACATTACGGTATATGGGCTTAAATGCTTCATTACATCTATTGATGCGCTAAAAGCATAAGCGGTACAAATACTTGCTAAAACAATTAAATATAACCAATCTGCCGGCGAAGGCATTGGCAAATGATTTAGTTTTTCTGAAAAAATTAGTATTAAAGTCAAGAATAGAAATCCATAAAAGAGTTGATAAAACGAAAGTACATAAGCGTCTTGTTTTTGTACATATATACCATTCAGAACGGAAAATAATCCGGATAAAAATGCTGCTATCAGTGCATACATAACCCCTGCCAATTCGATTTTTTCTATCTTAAATAATATATAGAAACCTAATAAAATCAGTACGCCAAGAAATATTTCGTAGAATAATATTTTTCGTTTAAAAAAGACAGGCTCTAAGATAGAAGTAAAAAATGCCCCGCTTGACAAAGCTACTAAGGTAATGGACACATTGGAAACTTTAATGGCATAAAAAAAGGCTAACCAATGCAAGGCTATGATAATGCCTCCTAAAATATATTGCTTTTGTTTTTTGCTGTCAAACTCGATTAATTCTTTGCGAGATGTTTTTTGAAAAACTAGATAAATAAACAAAAAAATTGATGCTAATCCCATTCTATACCAAGTAAGCGATAAATAATCGAGTTGGATTAAAGCGCCTAAAACAGCGGTAAATCCCCAAATAAAAATAATGATATGTAGTTTGATGTGGGCTTTCAATTGATATCTAAATGGTAAATGATTAATATTCTGCAAGATAATGATTTTTTTATTTAACCACGCGAAGATATTTGCGCGGTAACGGAGTTTTTATTCTTAAACTACTTGAAGAAAATGCGTAGTAATTGAACTATTATTAATTCTTTATTTTTTGGCGCGATATACCAAATAGATAGCAAGTAAACCAAAAACAATATTGGGTATCCAAGCTGCCCAAAGCGGGCTAAAACCGGTATTGATAACCAAAATGCCAAAAATACGGTCAAAAAGTATGTAGAGCATCGATGTGAAAATACCAAAGGCTAAATTGGCGCCCATTCCGCTACGCTTCTTTTGCGATGCCATAGCCACAGCAATAAAGGTCAAGATAAATGCCGAAGCCGGTAAACTTGTTCGTTTATATTTTTCGAGTTCAAATTTCTTGATGTTTTTGGAGCCTCTAATCTTTTCTTTTTCGATAAACTTGTTTAACTCTGTGTAATTCAACATTTCGGCAATGTAATTTACCGGTGTTAAATCGTCGAGGGTGAAAGGAAAAATAGTGTCAAATTTTTTGATTTTCACCAACTCTTCCCATCCTTTATGGTATATTCGTTTGCGAACATTGGTTAATTGAAACACGCTGTCTTTGGGTTTCCAAGTAATTCGGTCGGCATATACTTTTTCTTTCAATTTTTGATTGACAATCTTTTCTAACACAAAATTGTATGCTGTTTTATTTTCGTGATTTAAACTGCTTGCATATATATAATGTGTCGCATCAATTTGTCTGTAAATATCATTGGTTTCACGAGTTTTATGATGACTGCTGTGTACATATTTTACCCAAAACTCGTTATAGCCTGCCCTTGCATTGGGAATAATACTCATATTTAACATCAGTACCGTTGCAGCAATTACAGTAGCGCCAATCAAATAAGGTCTGAGTAAACGCAAGAAGGGCATACCGGTATTGAGCATCGCAATAATTTCTGTGTTTTGTGCCAAACGCGAGGTAAACCAAATTACCGATAAGAAAAGGAAAATGGGAAATAATATGTTGAAAAAATACAATAGAAAATCGCCATAATAACCAACAATCTCGACAAATGGTACTTTGTGCTCAATAAATTTATCTATCCGCTCCGACAAATCTAAGATAATAGATATAGGCACAAACAAGAACATCAGTCCCAAAAATGTACCGAAATATCTTTTTAATATGTATTTGTCTATTACTTTCATTTTTTTTTGGCTGTTGGCTTTTGGCTGTTGGCTGTTAGCTTTTGGCTTTTGGCTGTTGGCAACTCAATGCTAATTTTTATAGGCGCACACTCATTTGTTTTACCATTTTTTCTTTCCA
>CAZSBI010000254.1:0-9024 GCA_964604735.1 uncultured Flavobacteriaceae bacterium
TAACATTTTTTTAAGATTAGAATCGAATTTTTCTATCTTTTTGATTAATTCTCGGTTTGAAACGTTATTTTTTATGATATAATTTGATTTTTTTAACAGTTTCTCTTCGTTATCTTGAACGGCTAATCTTTTTTGTATCTCAATATCAGACAATTTATCGCGTTTTTTTACCCTCTCTGCTCTAATTTTAGCAGATGCCTTAACTAAAATTACATAATCTACCAATTTATCCATACCTGATTTATGCAAAATTGCATTTTCCATTATCACATAATCCGCATCTTGTTTTTTTGCCCAATTATTAAAATCTTTTTTTACTGCCGGATGTACTATCATTTCTAATTTTATTAGCATTTCATGATCTGAAAAAACCTTTTGTCCAATATATTTGGTGTTTAGTTGCTGATTATGATAGGCAGATTCTCCTAATAATTTTTTTATTTTATCTATTAATTTTTTATCATTTTGCATTAAATATTTTGCTTTATCATCGGCATTGTAAACCGGCACTCCTAATGAGGCAAAAATATTTGCAATGGTTGTTTTTCCGCTACCTATACCGCCTGTCAAGCCTATTTTGAACATATCTTGAAAATTTATTTATTTTTGATTAAAAATGCTATCTTATCCGGAAATATACCCGGGTCAAAAATGTAATTCGGCACATCTAACAACTTAGGATACAGCACACTGTCTTTCTTTTTAAAATCGAGAACAGCCTTTACTTTCATTTTTTGCGCCAATTTATAATCCGAACGAAAAACTTTATATTTTAGAGTAAGCTGCTTAGGAAAAAGAACGAGTTCGATTGAATCCGGAACATTGACAAGAGCTAATTCAAGTTTTGTCTCTGCTTCTATAAATTGTGCCACCTTGGCTTTCAAAAAAACTTTTTGTTCGTTGCTTTTGACACCATCAGGAAAATCTAGTGTTATCTGCCTGTAAATGTCTGAATTTACTTGATCTATATTTTCTGCTTCAGTAGCAATGTATTGCAAACTATCTATTAACTTTTGCTTGCCAAATACCCAAATACTGTCAGGTATAATCTTAACATTGTTAACATTTTTGTAACCCTGCTTGTAATTTATTGTCACTTTATTGCGAATTTTAACATATTTCTTAAATATGTTATTCAAATCGAAACTTAATTGTGCAGGTTCAATCGAAATAAGCATATTTTCTACACCAATTTTTTCATTTATCAGATTTCGAAAATTGTCCGGTTTCCAAATTTTATTTTTTGTAAGTTGATAATCATTGACACTTATTTCAAATAAAGGGCGGTTGATATACAATTTAATTATCTGATATCCCGAAGCAGAAATCTTAACTTTCAAAGTGTCTTTAGGCAAATTTTCTTTCAATATTTGCTTTGGCAGGTCTGTATATTTTACCGGTATTGCTAATTTGTAAACATAGGTTTGTGACAAGTTAGACAAAAACCACAAAAGAGTAGATACGGCGAAAAAAAACAAATAGGACTGCAATTTGTTATTTCGCATAAAAAAATTAATAAAAGTTTGTAACTTGTCGTTCATTTGTATAACATCAAAGTTTATCAGATACAAAGATACTGAAAACAAAACATTATGACGTATTTTTCTTTAATTGCTTTAGTTTTTACCATTCACATGCTTGCAGTTATGAGTCCGGGACCTGATTTTATCATGGTTATCAAAAATGCAATACAATACAATCGTAAAACGGCTGTTTATACCGCCTTGGGAATTAGCTTAGGTATAGGCGTACATATTGCCTACTCTATTACCGGCGTTGCGTATGTTCTTCAAAAACACGAAAATATATATTTAACGGTCAAAATTTTGGGTGCTTTATACATTATATATATAGGCGTTAAATCGATGCTGTTGAAACAAAGCGATATCACCATCAAAAAACAAAATAATACAAGGACACTAAAAGCAAAAGAGGCTTTAAAAATTGGTTTTATCACCAATGTACTCAACCCGAAAGTGTCTTTATTCTTTTTGAGTCTGTTTACCGTCATTATTCCGCCGGACACACCTGCTTGGGTTTTGCTTAGCATCAGTATTATGGTTATTGTTGTTACTTTCTTATGGTTTAGCCTGATTTCCTATATTTTTTCGACTCATAAAACTATCAAATTATACAATCGATATGAGAAAGCTATTGGCATTTTCTTTGGCATTTTACTTATTGGCATCGGTTTAGGTATTCTGACAAGCATCAATTTCAAAAGTATATATTCATTATCTTTGCACAAAAATTCACAAAAAATGACAGCAAACAATCCGCTTTTACATAGTTTTGACACGGCGCCTTTTAGCCAAATTAAACCCGAACATTTTGAACCGGCAATTGACTATTTTATCGATTTAGGCGAAAAAGAAATTGCCCAAATTACCAATAACAATACTCCTGCCAATTTTAGCAATACCATAGAGGCATTGGCTTTTTCGGGCATGCAATTAGACCGAATAACAAGTATTTTGTCTAACCTGAATTCTGCCGAAACAAACAAAGAATTGCAAGAGGTTGCCGACAAGGTTATGCCTAAGCTCACAGCTTTTCATAACAATATTAGTCTCAATCCGGAATTGTTTGAACGAATTAAATTTGTTTACGAGCATCAGCATGAAGAAAAGCTAAATGCCGAACAAATTATGTTACTCCAAAAAACATATAAAAGTTTTGCAAGAAACGGTGCCAATTTAAATGATAAAGACAAGGAAAAATTGCGTCAAATAGACCAAAAACTTACCAAATTAAAACTTGATTTCAGCAAAAATGTTTTGGAGGAAACCAATGCTTTTCAATTGCAGATAACAGACAAAAATGAGCTGTCCGGCTTACCCGAAGACCTTATCAATGCTGCCGCACAAGTTGCCAAACAATCTCAAAAAGAGGGTTGGATTTTCACCTTACATTATCCCTCGTATGTGCCGTTTATGAAATATGCCGACAATAGAGATTTGCGCAAAAAAATGGCTTTGGCTTACGGCTCACGCGCCTATAAAAACAATACTTTTGACAATCGTGAGAATGTGCTCGAAATAGTCCGTCTTCGTAAACAACGCGCCAATTTGCTGGGATATAAAACACATGCCGATTTTGTGTTGGAAGAACGAATGGCAAAAAATCCGGAAACAGTAATGCAGTTTCTTGACAATCTGTACAAACCTGCTTATCCTGCCGCAAAACAAGAGTTTCAAAAACTATTGGCATTAGCCCAAAAAGACGGCATTTCAATTCTAGAAAAATGGGATATCAGTTACTATATCGAAAAACTTAAAAAACAGGAACTCGATTTAGATGAAGAGCTCACAAAACCATATTTTCAACTTGAAAAAGTAACCCAAGGCGCATTTCTTATTGCGCAAAAGCTATACGGACTCCAATTTGAAGAAATAAACAACATTGACAAATACCACTCCGATGTAAAAACCTACAAAGTTACCGATGCAAATGGCGATTTCTTGGCTATTTTCTACACCGATTTCTTCCCTAGAAAAGGCAAGCGTCAAGGCGCTTGGATGACCTCGTACAAATCGCAATGGAAAAAAGACGGTGTCAATTCGCGTCCGCATATCTCAATCGTTTGTAATTTTACCAAAGCTACGGAAAACAAACCCGTATTGCTTAGTTTTAATGAAGTAACCACTTTATTTCACGAATTTGGCCATGCTTTACACGGTATGTTGGCAAACACAACTTACCCAAGTCTGTCGGGCACTAGTGTTTATTGGGATTTTGTAGAGCTTCCTTCTCAATTTATGGAAAATTATGCTTACGAAAAACAAGCGCTAAATTTGTTTGCTCAACACTACAAAACACAGGAAACTATTCCGGACGAATTGATTAATAAAATTAAAAAATCAATGCAGTTTATGGAAGCTTATGCCACCGTCAGACAGTTGAGTTTCGGTTATTTGGATATGGGTTGGCACTACAAGGAAAACCCCGAAAACATTTCAGATGTAGGCGTTTTTGAAGAAAAAATGTTTCAAAAAACACAATTGGTTCCGCATCAAAAAACCAATAACATGAGTGTGGCATTTAGTCATATTTTTCCGGGCGGCTATTCCTCAGGTTACTATTCGTACAAATGGGCAGAAGTTTTAGATGCCGATGCTTTTGCATATTTTCAGGAAAAAGGCATTTTTAATCAAGAAATTGCAATAAAATTCAGAAAATTATTATCCTCCGGCGGCACCGTACATCCTATGGAATTGTATAAAGAATTTAGAGGACACGAACCAAAAACAGAGGCTCTCTTAAAACGTGCCGGATTGTTAAATTAATCAAAATAAGGCTGAAATAGTAGAAAATTTCACCAAAAGGAACAATTTTTGATGCAAATATTGCACTGTAAAAAGGCCTGCATACAAATTTTTAGTATTTTTAGCCTTTGATAATCAAACACACAAACGAAATGAAAAAAATTTATCTTACTTTTTTTGTCATTGCAAGCATACTAACCGCTTGTAATATTGAAGAGGAAGGCATTGATGCCAACAGTAAAATTTATATCGAGAGCAAATACGGCAACCAATTAATCAGCAATTACGATGAAGTTTTTATTGCCAAAGACGCCTCAGGTAACGACATCTCTGCAAACGTCACTTTTTATATAGACGGCACGGCGCAAGCCTCTAATGTATTGCGATTTGCCCAAAGCGGCACTTATCAAGTAAGCGCAAACATTTCGCTGGACGGTACAGTCAAAGAGAGCGACCCTTTGAGCATAAATGTTATAGAACCACGACACAGCAGCAAAATACTTATCGAAGATTTTACAGGCACTTGGTGCGTTAATTGTCCGCGAGTAGCTTTTAAACTAGACGAAGCTGTTCATAACAACGATCATATCATTCCCGTTGGCGTACATTTTTCGAGATGGAGCGGCGACGATCCTTTTGGATACGACAACATCAACGATTTAAAGACAGCCTATAACATTTCGGGTTTTCCTACGCCCTTGGTCAATCGTGATTTTGTTTGGGACGAACAAGTTTCATCATTGCAAAATACATTGCAACAAAATCAGGCTATGGGTTTGTCTATCAATTCATCGGTAAGTGGGAGCAATCTGACTATTGACGTAAAAACGCGTTTCGATATGGATTTTTCAAAAGATGATCTTTTCTTAGTTGTATATATTGCCGAAAACGGATTGCATGCCGATCAAGCCAATACAACATCGTATTACGGAGGGCAAAATCCAATTCCCAATTTTGAACACAATCACACCCTGCGAACTGCGCTCACAGGCATAAACGGCGTTGCTATTCCGCATAACGAATCAGAAACAGATGCCATTTATACCTATCATTTTTCCGGCGCTGTTCCTTCGCAAGTTAGCGATATTAACAACTGCGAAATTATTGCATTTATAGGCGACAACAGCAACCCTCTAAAAGTAATCAATGTGCAAAAAGCCGATGTCGGTACCCTAAAAGACTTTGACTAATTCAGTATAACGAATTGAAACACAAAAACATATATATGAAAACGAAATACTTTCTAATTATTTTTATTTTTTCAACATTAAGCATTCAAGCACAGTATTTTGGCGGTAACAAACCAAGATATGAGCAATTTGATTTTAAAGTTTTTCAAACGCCTCACATCGAATTATATTCTTATTTGAAAAAAGATTCTATCCGAAATGTATTTTTGGTTGAAAGTGAAAAATGGTACGAAAGACATTATACCATGTTTCAAGATACGTTTTCATACAAAATTCCGATAATTCTATATAACAACCATGCCGATTTTCAACAAACCACAGCCATATCAGGCACAATTGGCGTAGGAACAGGCGGGGTTACCGAAGCGCTAAAAACACGAATTACCATGCCGGTTCGTCCTTCTTTTGGACAGACAAAACATGTTTTAGGACACGAAATGGTACATGCTTTTCAATACAATATGGTCAAGTCTGACGACTCATTATCCTTCAATAATTTAGGCAACACACCACTTTGGATGGTTGAGGGTATGGCAGAATACTTATCATTGGGCAGATACGACGGACATACTGCCATGTGGATGCGCGATGCCGTATTGCAAAAGGATTTCCCCGAGATAAAAGACCTTTACAAAAGCAAATACTTCCCATATAGATACGGACAAGATTTTTGGGCATATATCGGTGGCACTTACGGCGACGATAAAGTAAAACCTTTGTTTTTAGAAACACTCCGTTGGGGTTTAAAAAAGGCAACAGATACACTCTTGCATGTTAAACTCGACAGCCTTTCAAAACAATGGAAAGTCAGCAACGAGAACTATTACAAGCAATTTTTAAAAGGAAGAGATTCGCTGGCACTTGGTAAAATTATTTATGACAAAAAAAACGCAGGCACTATGAATGTGTCGCCCGTAATAAGTCCCGATGGCACAAAAATGATATTTCTCTCAGAAAAAAATGTACTGTCTATGGACTTGTATATTGCTGATTTAAAAACATTTAAAACACGAAAAATTGCTTCAAAATCGATGAATAATCACATTGATGCCATTGATGCTTATGAATCTGCCGGTACTTGGTCGCCCGATAGCAAACAATTTGCCTACGTTATTTTTAAACACGGCAAAAACCAATTAGCCATAGTCGATATAGACAAACGAAAGATTACAAAGATACTAGACATTCCGGACTTGCAAGCCTTTTCGTATCCGGCTTGGTCACCCGATGGAAAAAATATATTATTATTGGGACAAGTAGATGGTATTTCCGATTTGTTTCTATACAATTTAGAAAGCGACAAAACTACACAACTCACTCACGATGTTTATGCCGAAATGCAAGCCTCTTGGTCGGCAGACGGCAACAAAATTGTCTTTACTACTGACTATTATTATTTGAAACGACATATTTATCCCACCAAATACCATATCGGCATTCTTGATGTTGCTACGCAAAAAAAGGAACATCCGGGCATTTTGGTTGGCGCCAATAATATGAACCCACAATTCAACAAAGATGCTACGGCTATTTATTTTGTATCCGATTTTGATGGATTTAGAGATTTGTATCACTTCGATTTACAAAACAATAAGCTTTATAGAATGACCAAATTCTTTACCGGAATTTCAGGAATTACCAAGTTTTCACCGGCATTTTCGCTTAACAATATTAGCAATGAAATAGTTTATAATTATTTTATCAACCACGAATATCAATTGGTTAAAAACAAAGTATCTGAATTTTATAACACGGAAATTACGGATACTCGGATTGATATTGCACCTTCGTTGCTACCGCCAAATATTGATCTTAACCGCAGTACCGTCGAAAGATTATTACGAAATAAATACGAAAATTTAGATGTTGAAATCACTCAAAAAGACTACAAACCTAAGTTTAAGCTTGACTACATAAGCAATATTGGCATTGGTGTCGGCACCAATTCTATGTATGGCTCAGGCATGACAGGCGGTGTAAGTATGATTTTTAGCGATATTTTAGGACAACATCAATTATATACAGCTGCATCGTTAAATGGCGAGATTTACGATTTTGCCCTAATGGGTGCTTATATGAATCAGAAGCACCGTATTGGTTGGGGTGGCTCTTTGTCGCATATTCCTTATAGAAATTATTTTCAAAGAATACATAAAGGCGAAACCGTTGAAACTAATTCAGGCACTATGGTAGTCGATAATTACAAAATTTGCACCATTCGCATGTTTGAAGAAAAACTTGCTGTATTTTCTGCCTATCCCTTTTCAAAAACATTACGAGCAGAAATGGGTGCTTCGTTGGCGCATTACAGCTATAAAATTACTAGTGATAATTACTACTATTTAAACTACGACCCTTATTATGGAGGCTATGGCTATCTCGGATTTGAACGCAAAGATGAAAATGCACCCGATGGTTTCAATTTTCATGAAATTAACACCGCCTTTGTAGGCGACAATTCTGTTTTTGGCATGACAGCTCCTATGAAAGGACAACGTTTTAGAGTTGGTATTCAAAAATATTTTGGCAAAAATAATCTGTCAACTTTTACTTTTGATTATAGAAAATACATCTTTGTAAAGCCTGTCACTTTTGCTTTTAAAGCAAGTCACTACAACCGTTTTGGTCCCGATGCACAGAAGAATTATTTTAGTGATGGGAATATCTATTGTTCCAATAATAATTACAATAATGATGGCGGTATCTTACCTCCTTTATATCTCGGTTATGACTACTTTGTTCGTGGTTATTCCTACGAAGCTATGTATGAAAGTGCTATGGTTGACCCCACAAGCCTAGGTTACAACCAACTGATGGGTAGTAAAATGTTATTGGCAAATTTTGAAGTACGTTTGCCTTTTACAGGTCCTAAACGTTTGGCGGTGATAAAATCGGGTATGTTTTTTACCGACCTTAACTTTTTTGTTGATGCAGGTATAATTTGGGATGCCGGTAATACATTATCTATGAAAAAAGACAAAAACAACCCTAGCGTGCGTTATCCTATTTACAGTACGGGAGTATCTGCACGTATCAATTTGTTCGGGCAAATAATTATACAACCCTACTACGCCTTTCCGCTTACACTTAAAACCGGAGGCAGGGGTTATTTCGGCTTGAATTTCTATCCCGGATTCTAAACCTAAGGAGCAAGGAGCGAGGAGAAAGGAGCGAGGAGAAAGGTAAAAGTGCCGGTGACTTCGATACAATTTCTCCTCATTCCTATCCTCGCTCTGTCGGAACGACACGCGCACTACTGTATTTATTGAATTCTGTCATTTCGTGGGAAACGACGAGGTACGAGGAGTGACAGCTTGTCCCGAAGCATTTCGGGGAGAAATCTGTTTGTTTATATCAAAAAAAATCCTGCCCAAAAAGCTTCGGGACAGCCACCTACTCCCAACTTCCGACTTCTGACTTCCAACTTTCGTCTTCCAACCGCACTTTTACCTTTTACCTTTTGCCTTTTACCTCAGTGTTTTGTCACGATTTTTGCCAATGCAAAAATACGCGCCAAAACAAGAAAGCTTGGTAATTAAAAATGTTGGGGGTGCGGGGCGGTCTCAATT
>CAZSBI010000255.1:0-4799 GCA_964604735.1 uncultured Flavobacteriaceae bacterium
AAGAAGCTCCCGTTACAATGCTCATTCCAATGGTCATTTTAGCATTAATATCTATTATTACAGGAGCAATGCCCGGTTTGGTTTTTGAGCCTGCCGCAGAAGCATTACAAAGCATTGGTATTGCAAGCGCCGACTGGCAAATGACTTCATTATCAAATGTTTGGGGAAATACTACCGACTTATCATTAATTGGTATGTTAGTAGCCGCCGTTTTTGTATTGATATTTATTTTCTTAACATTTAAAGGGAAGAAAAATACAAAATTTGTAGGAACAAAAGATATTTCAAGTTCAGGTGAACTATGGAAAGAGGGTGAAAATTGGACTTTTCAACAAGATTTTTTCAAACCGTTTGAAAGAGCCGCCGCACCTTTATATAAATTAAAAATGAATAAAATTTGGCAAGACTTAGCAGATGCTTTTGAAGCATTTTTTGGTTTTGCACGTAAAATATATACCGGAAACGGGCAAACTTATGCAATGTTTGTAATTGCATTTTTAGCAATATTGCTATTGTTTAAGGATTATATTTTCAGATAAAATGAAGAAAAGAAAATAAAAGTAATTTAAAAGTTCATCGGTTTATCAAATCATCGATTAAATAACTAAAGAAATGGAAGGAATTGGAATAAAAATATTAGGGGCTTTTCTAACAGCAATATTAGCTTTTGCCGTAGGAATGCTTTTTGGTGGTTTTAGAAGAAAAATCACAGCAAGAACTCAAAATAGAGTAGGCCCTCCGGTATATCAAAATTTTATCGATTTGATGAAATTACAAGGCAAAACACATAACATCGCACACGGTTTTATGGGACATATGGCTCCTATGTGGATTATCATAGCGGCAATGACAGTTTTAATGTTTATTCCTGTTTTGCATAACGGATTGTGGTTTGACAACCTTACATTTAACGGCGATTTGATATTCCTTTTGTATATGATGGTGTTTGGTTCCTTAGGAATGGCTATGGGCGCCGGTCAATCCGGAAACCCGAATTCGGCTATTGGTGTTACACGTGGATTGAGTCAGATGGTAGGTTACGAAATTCCTTTTGTGTTGGCATTAGTTGCCCTAATGTTGCAATATCATAGCACCTCAGTGCAAGATTTTATGAACTATCAACATGAAACAGGTCGTTGGATTGTTTTTGATAATCCATTTGCATTTTTAGCCGCGCTATTGGCTTCATTAGGAATGTTTAGATATTCGCCCTTCGATATTGTAGGCGCACCTGCCGAATTAGCATCGGGACCGGTATCTGAATTTGGCGGAAAGTATTTAGGAACAATGATGACAGGTGGTGCTGTATTTGCCTTTATCAAATTAACACTTTTTGTCGATTTGTTTTTAGGTGGCGCAGGAAATTTTGAAGTAGAAGGTATTTTAGGCACATTATTAGGATTAGGTGAATTGTTGGTAAAAACATTTGCGTTGTATTTAATTCCAATGTTTATAGGTTTGGTAATGCCACGATTTAGAACAGAACAAGCCATCCGTTTCTTTTGGAAATGGCCAACATTTTTAGGCATCGTTGCCGTGATTTGGGCTTTGTTTCATTCGATAGTGTAGGAGGGAGTTGATAAGGAGAAAGGAGAAAGGAGAAAGGAGCGAGGGAAAAGTTAAAATGAGCGAGGTAAAAGTGCGTTTGAAGTTGGAAGTCGGAAGACGGAAGTCCGAAGATGGAAGTCCGAAGTCGGAAGAAGAAGTGAAATAATATCAAGAAGAATGGCATAAGCCGACCCTGAAATGCCTGTTCCGAAGGATTTCGGAATGTCGCACGTTAGTAGTAGTAGAAGAATATTGAAATAAAACAGAGGTTTGGCGGTGTTTTTGCCGGCGAAGTGAAACGAAGCTAAGCAAAAACAGTGACAAACCGGCAAGTGAAATACAAATTTGAATAGTATAAAAAAATCCGGCGGTAGTTTATTATCGCGTCGAAATTGAATCATAAATTATGACTGAAAATACAAACAAATCAATCAAAACCATTGGTATTCCAAGTGAGGAAGAAATACGTCAGGCACAAATAGATTTTTCGCCAAAATGTACTTCCGCAGGAAGAGTAAACGACAAAGAAAGTCAAAAAATGGTGCAATATATTTTGAATTTTGCACGTAAACATTCCTTGTTTGTAATGGCGTACGGAACCGGTTGTGGTGCCATTGAAATTCCGGCAACAATGACCTCTCGTTATGATGCAGAGCGATTTGGAATTAGAGGTGCAGCTACACCGCGTCAAGCAGACGTGCTACTGATAACAGGGTATTTGTCAACAAAAACATTAAAACGTGTAGTTCGTGTGTATGAGCAAATGCAAGACCCTAAATATGTTATCGCATTTGGTTCTTGTACGATTAACGGCGGAATGTATTTTGATAGTTACAATACCATAAAAGCACTTGACAGATACATACCTGTTGATGTATATATAGCAGGTTGTATGCCACGCCCCGAAAGTGTAATTCGCGGATTTATGAAATTGCAAGAGTTGATACAACAAGGTAACGCCGGAAACGGTGTGTGTTATAGAGAAAATTTAGATTGGTATCGTGCCAATCAACAAAAAGTGATTACAAATTGGGATTTTCCCGATGATTATAATTGGTAAAAATGTAGAGACGCCCAAATTGGGCGTCTGTACAGCAGAAGAAAAAAATATATTGAAACAAATCGATAATTAACGATAAAATTTAGTTGAGTAAAATAGTGAGTAAAACAAAATTATAATGGATATAGTAAACAAACTTATAGAGACTTTTAATCTGAAACCAAAACAAAAAACGGCAAATCAAATTCGCGTAGATGTTGATAAAAAGTTGGTTTCGAGTGTGTTGTTGTACTTAAAAAACCAACAAGGATTTATTCATCTAAATCATATTTCTTGTGTCGATTGGATTGAAGAGAGTCAGTTTGAGTTGGTTTATATTGTGTGGAATCCAAAAACAAAATTGACCGTTATGGTGCATACACGAATAGAAAGAGAGAATGCAGAAATGGAAAATATAGATACAATTTGGGATCAGGCAAATACTTATGAACGTGAGTTTAGAGAAATGTACGGTATAGAATTTCCCGGATTAGTAGGAAGAAAAGAGTTTATTTTAGAAGATTGGACTGAAATGCCACCAATGCGTCGCGATTTTGATACGCAAAAGTACGCAAAAGAAACATTTGAAACGCGTCCGGGACGTGAAAATGCGCAAGATGTGCGCGAGGAATTAATGAAAAGAACCGGCGAGGAATTGCCCGATTTTGCAAAAAAATATTCGAGAGACTGAATGAAGGGGCGAGGAAAAATATAATGTAGAAACACCCGATTCGGGCGTCTGTACGGAAAAAATTGTAATGTAGAAACACCCGACCCCGTGGATTATGCGGCGGGGTACAGGAAGGGGAAACGCCCTGAAAAATATTAATAAAATGATTAATTTGTTATCGAAAATATAGATAAAATGAACATAAATCGAGAAAAAGAAACCACATTATACTTAGGACCACAGCATCCCGGGATTACCGGAAATATGATGATTAAGCTGAAAGTAAAAGGTGATATTGTAACCCAAGCAGAAACGCATGTGGGGTATTTGCATCGTGCTTTTGAAAAATTGATCGAAAATCGTAACTGGTTGCAATCCTTTACATTGCTTTGTCGCTTTTGTGTGCCTGAGCCTGATCCGATGGAATTGACCTACGCGCGTGCCGTAGAACAACTCGAAGGTAGAGAAGTGCCCGAAAGAGCTAAATATATTAGAACTATTGTGGCTGAATTGGCTCGTATTCAATCGTATTTGCTTTGGTATGGCGGTCAGTCGGGAAGTAGCGGACTTTATACCTTAGGTCAATGGAGTGTGGGTGATAGAAACTATATTTTGGATTTGTTTGAAGATTTAACAGGCGCCCGCATTTATCATATGTATATGTGGCCGGGCGGTGTGCGTCGAGATTTGCCTGAGGGTTGGATAGATAAAGCCTACAAAACAATGGATTATCTTGAAAAACGCTTGGTTGATTATAACAAATTATTGTTCGATAATGCTATTTTTCAGAAACGTGCGCAGGGTGTCGGTATCATTCCCAAAGATAAAGCTATTGAATGGGGCGTAGTAGGTTCGCCTTTGCGTGGTACAGGTATTAAACACGATGTACGGATTGATGAGCCTTATGAGGCTTATGATAAAATTGATTTTGTAGTGCCGACTTATGAAGGTGGCGATGTTTGGGCAAGAGCCTTAGTGCGTCGTGACGAAATACAACAATCGATTAGTATTATTAGACAAGCATTAGACAATTTACCCGAAGGTAGTTATTATAATCGCATTCCAAATCCGATGAAATGGACTGTGCCTGCCGGTGAAGCTTGGGTAAAAACAGAAAGTGTACGTGGCGAAATAGGTTTTTATGTAGTAAGCGACGGAGGAAATAAACCGCGTAGGGTGCATCTGAAAGGCGCTGCCTATGCACACGGCGTAACCGTTTTAGAAAAAATATTACCCGGCGAAAATATCGCTGACGTTTCATTCATATTGAATTCCTTGGGCGTTTGCCCTCCGGAGATAGAGCGGTGATGGAAGAGTGAAGTCGGGAGTTGGAAGTCGGAAGATTGAAGTTGGAAGTTGGAAGACCGAAGTCGGAAGTTGGAAGTTCGAAGTCGGAAGTAATTCTAAATAAGATATTTGTATAATTAAACATTTAATGATTAGTAATAAATTTAAATTTGAAGATTTAAGAATTTGGCAAAAGGCTATGATTTTTGGGGAAGATATTAACTTAATGGCAAGTAGATTTCCTTCTTTTGAATT
>CAZSBI010000256.1:0-6369 GCA_964604735.1 uncultured Flavobacteriaceae bacterium
CTTCTTTGGGTAAAACCGCAAATAATGTCTTTGCTTGTTTGTCTAATGCAGCAAATTTATTGTCTTCTTTTTGTTGCACTTCTTTTTGTACTGCTTGCTTTGGTTTAGCTTCGTCGTTTGCACAACTCACTACTGTTGCAAGTGCTAATAGATAAAATATCTTTCTCATAATACGTATTTTTTTGATTGATATAGCACAAAGTTAAGTAACATTCGGGGTGTTTTTTAATTGATTTTAAAAAATTTTCTTATACTACACTGCCCAATTATAAGAAATATCTATTTTTTAATCCTTGCTGTATTTCGTTTTTTTCTTTTTGGTTTTCAATCCGTCTAAAACAATGACAAATTCGCCTTTGGGCTTATTGTCTATAAAGTGCTGTAACACTTCTGCTACTGTTCCTCTTATGGTTTCTTCGTATAGCTTGGTCAACTCTCTTGATACGGATACTTGTCTGTCCGTGCCAAAATAACTAACAAAATCTTGCAGGGTTTTGAGTAATTTATGTGGCGATTCGTAAAAAATAATAGTTCGTGATTCGTTTTGTAAAAATTCAAATCGGGTTTTTCTACCTTTTTTAACGGGTAAAAATCCTTCAAAAACAAATTTATCGTTAGGCAAACCCGAATTGACCAAAGCGGGCACAAAAGCCGTAGCGCCGGGCAGGGTTTCCACTTCGATGTTGTTTGCAATACACTGATGAACAATCAGATATCCCGGGTCTGAAATGGCAGGTGTTCCGGCATCGGAAATCAATGCCATTTGTGCGCCTGATTTGAGTTGTGCCACCAACTGCTCAACCACTTTGTGTTCGTTGTGCATATGATACGAGCGCTGAGGCGTTTCTATATCAAAATGCTTTAAGAGTTTGCCTGATGTACGTGTGTCTTCGGCTAAAATCAGTTCCACTTCTTTGAGTACCTCAATGGCTCTAAAAGTCATATCTTTTAAATTTCCAATGGGCGTGGGCACTACAAATAACTTTCCTTTCATATATTTTACGGCTATTTACTTACGATTAATAATATTTTTCACTCTACAAGTGGCAATCCCTACTGACGTCCTTCGACTATTTAGATTTCTCATCACTCCCAGATCGCTTAGTTGGAATGATAAAAGTATTATTGACTAATTAAACTTGAGTTCTAAAAGTTGTAAAAAACGAAATTCGTATTGGTCTTTGCCCTCCCAATTATCATATTTTGGTTTAATTTCTTTATAGATAACGGTTAGTGCATTTTCGTAGCTATGGCAGGTATTTAATTTATTAATCGTTTCGTTAAATGCTTGTGAATTGCCACCAAAAAGATTATCGATAAAAGCTATTTTATCATTTAAACCGATACTCATCTCTTTAATGTTTTTTGAAGATTTGCTTGGTGCTATTTCTCTATTTTGCGCTGTTGCTGTTGTTAGTTTTTCAAAAGGGTTGTTGTTTTCTTGTTCCTCTTTTTTAACGAATGAAATATTAGCAATTTCTTTAAAAATTTCATCTACCTTATCAGTTGGTTTATTATCTTCTTTGACATCTTTCTTCTCTTGCACTTTATTTTCTTTGAGAGTTTCAAATATTTTTTCTGCATCATCAAAGTCTGTATTCTTATCTTCCGCTTCTGTTTTTATGGCTTTCTTTGGTGCATCTTTCTTAGTATCTTCAATTGATTTTTTTTGAAAAACATCTACCAATTCTGCATCAGTCAATTGTTCTGACAAGACTTTAATAGCTGCCATTTTTTCGTGCAATTTTTTAACAGCACGAAATAATTCATTAAAATTTTTCTGATTTACATCTTGCAAAATTTGCTTGCTTAGCAAAGTTAATTCTGCTCGTAAAATGTTTTCTAAACCGATTTTGTTATTCATAAGTATAAATTATTATTAATCAAACTATTAGCTAATCCAAACGAAAATGTTAATAAAATTATTGAAAGCCGTAAAAAAGTCATACAAAAATATTTTACTTTCGTTCTTACAAAAGTACACAATTTTTTACACAAAAATTATATTCAAAATTTTGTATTTTTTTAAATAGATTTTTAGTCATTAACCAACTATAATTACTATGTTTTTAGAAGTACCTGTCAATCATAAAGAAAATTTGGGCTGGATTGAAGTCATTAGCGGTAGTATGTTTTCGGGCAAAACCGAAGAATTAATTCGTCGATTAAAACGCGCACAGTTTGCCAAGCAAAAGGTCGAAATTTTTAAACCGAAAATTGATACAAGATACCACGAGGAGAATATTGTGTCGCACGACAAAAATGAAATTCGCTCAACCGCAGTAGCTACGCCACAAGAGATTTTGTTGTTGGCACAAGAGGTTCAAGTAGTTGGTATAGACGAGGCACAATTCTTTTCGGACGAAATTGTAGATGTTTGTAACGAATTGGCAAACAGAGGGGTACGAGTAATTGTTGCCGGATTAGATATGGATTTTATGGGCAAACCGTTCGGCCCGATGCCCAACTTATTAGCCATTGCCGAATATGTGACCAAAGTACACGCCATTTGTACGCGTACAGGCAACTTAGCGCATTACAGCTACCGTTTAACCGATAACGACAAGTTGGTTTTATTGGGCGAAACACAAGACTACGAACCGCTAAGTCGTGCCGCTTACCAAAAAGCAATGGCAGAACGAAATAAAAAGAAATAAAATGCGCGAAACGGTTTTAGAAATCAGTCTAAAACGACTACAACATAATTTGGATGTTTTTAGACAAAAAATGCATTCAAACACACGTATTTTGGCCAACCTCAAAGGAAATGCTTACGGAATAGGTGCCATTGAAGTGGGTAAATATTTAGCCGAACAACAAGTAGATTATTTCTCTATTGCCTATATCAACGAAGGTATTTTACTTCGCAAAAACGGAATAAAAGTAAACTTATTGGTTTTTAATCCCTCTTTTGAACATTTTCAAGAATTGATTGATTATCAGCTCGAACCCGAAGTAAGTTCCTTGTCATATCTGAACAAACTCATTGGTTTTTTAGAAAAAAATAAATTCAAAAACTTTCCGATACACATCAAATTAGATACCGGAATGCATCGCGCCGGAATTATGGAAAATGAATTGGATACATTAATATATATATTGCAAAATCACGCTTGTGTTGAAGTAAAAAGTGTTTTTTCGCACTTGGCAGCCGCCGAAGACCCTGACGAAGATGATTTTACCCGCCATCAAATTGCTTTGTTTGAAAAATTATCAAGTCGTATCAAACAAGAAACAAAGTCAAACTTTTTTAGACACTTGCTCAATACTGCCGGTATATTTCGCTTTCCGGAGGCACAATATGATATGATTCGTCCCGGCTTGGGTATTTTTGGTTTCAATTTGGTTGAGAATGATCAATCTGCCCTGCAACCCATTGCACAACTGAAAACCGGAATTAATCAAATAAAAAATTTAAACGAAGGCGAAACGGTCGGTTACAATCGTAATTTTAGCGCAAAAGAAAATACAAAAGTGGCATTATTGCCCATTGGTTATGCTGACGGCATCAGTCGAAAATTGGGTGAAGAAAAGTATTTCGTAACCGTTAATGGACAAAAAGCGCCCATTATCGGTAATGTTAGTATGGATACTATCAGCATTGATGTCAGTCATTTATCTTGTCAGCAAGGCGACGAAGTGATTATTTTTGACCATTATAATGATGTGTATCGTATGGCAAAATTGCTTGATACTATTCCTTATGAAATCATAACCGGCATTACTCGCAGGGTAATACGAAAAATTGTTCGCTAAAAAATATTATCTTTGCTACACAAACAAACTCAATTATGGAAGCAATTTGGTATGGTGTAATCACCATTTTACTGGGCACTTATGTTTTGTTAGACGGATATGATCTTGGTGCAGGAATTGCCTATATTCTCTATGCAAACAACGATGAAGAAAAAGAAAAAGTAGTCAAAAGTATTCGTTCTGTTTGGGACGCCAACGAAATTTGGTTACTGGCATTTTTGGTCATCAATTATGTAGTTTTTCCAAAATATTTCACAATTTTTTCTACACATTTCGGCGGTTTTTTTCTACTGTTTTTTATTTTTTTACTCATCAAAACATTGTTTTTTAATCTGCTTAGCGTTTTTAAAAATAAACCAATACTCAAAAATTGGACAGGCTATTTTTTCGGATTGTTAAACTTTGTGCTGGCTATATTTATCAGTCTTATTTTTGCCAATATTTTGCGAGGTGTATTTTTGTATGACAAATCTCAATCCTTGCATTTTGTCAGCAAACATTTTTCGCCTTTTTCTGATTACGTCGGCTTATTTGATTGGTTTACGGTCATTGTTTCCGTTCTTATTTTTGTAGGAATAATGATTCACGGATTGGTTTGGGTAATACTAAAAAACTCAGGTGCTTACACCCGAAAACTTAAAAAAATTGTACAAGGTTTGGCTTTGTTAGAACTAATTCTAATTATAGCATTTCTTATAAGTTGGTATTTTTTGCACCCCGACATCTTCGATAATTATTTAACTATGCCGCTGCTGTTTATTTTTCCGGTACTGGCATTTGTCTCACTTTTCGGATTGATTGGTGTAAGAACATATCAAGGCAATAACAAAGGGTTTATCTTATCGACAAACTTAATTATATTTTCGTGGATTAGTATTGTCATAGCAATGTTTCCTCGTTTTATTATGAGTTTAAACGAGCAAGAGCTTACTGCTTACAATGTAGATTTTGACAAACCCGATAGATATTATTTTGAATGGTGGGTTTTCATTATTGCTATTTTTCTATTGGTTTATTCAATTATCATACATAAATATTCAAAAGGTAACGACTTATCCTAATACTTCCAGCACCTCAATATCATTTTTGATATAAACTAAATATTTTCCGGCAATTTTATAATTCATTTCGCTAAGTAAGTCGGCGTAAAGATTCAATTGTTTTTCGTGATGCTTATTATAGGCCCCTGTTTTGTAATCAATAATGCTTACAGCGTTATCATTAATTACCATTCTGTCCGGACGACGAAGTGCAAAACCTCCTTTTTGTTGCGGTATTAATATATCTCGTTCATTCAAAACTTGGTAAGCATCGGTAAAAAATGATGCTAAATCGGGGTGCAACAAGACCTTTTCTATCTGCGCTATAATTGCATTACGCTCTTCTGATTTTACTGATGAAACATATTTGTTTTGAAAAATTTTCCATTGCTCATAAGTGTCTATTTTTGACAAAATATCGTGAATAAGCATACCGTGCAAAATTGCATTTTTTTTATCTTCGCGCCATCGATCAAAACCCTTGGTATTTATTTTGAGTAAACTCTGATTGCTGCTATCTGTTTGCCAATTTTTAAAATATAATTTATCTAAACCAAAATCTGAATCCGCTTCTTTTTCGATTGTCTTTTGACGCTTCGGATTGCCATATTGATAAACTTGTTTGTCGTTGGTTTGCATCGGCAAAATTTTAGATGCTATAAATCTTTCAAAAATAGCATTGTATTGCTTATCCGGCTTCTTGGCAAGCGGTTCAAGCACCACAAACAACTGTTCGGAAGCTCGTGTCAATGCGACATATAATCTATTAAGATTGTCAAAAATGCGTTCTTCCGAAGCTTTTTCATACAAATATTGATAAGTATCATCGTGCAATTTTTCTAAAACTTTCATCTCGACAGGCAGTTGTTCAAAACCTGCAAATTCATCCGGATTAATAGGCATCCACACTCTATTTTCTTTATCTTTTTTTGATAGCAATTCGCCTTTTGTATAATAAATCAATACCGGAAATTCCAATCCTTTTGACTTATGAACAGTCATAATATTAACCGCATTGCTTCTTTTATTGACTTTTATGCTAAATTTTTCTTCAATATTTTGCCAATGCAACAAAAAACTCCGGATACCTCCTTGTTTTTTGCTGTAATATTGATGAATTTCCTCAACAAATGCCTGTAAGTAAGCTTGTTCGTTTTGAGTTTCGTTAAGTTTGAATTGCTGAATTAGATAAACGACCAAATCGTACAAATTCATTTGAATCATTTTTTCGTAATGAATCTCAAAACCGAATTTTTGCAGTGCTTCAATACGTTTTTGCTTGCTAACAGTTTGATATCTGTCTGTTTTAAGTACGGCAAGATACAATTCGTCAGCATTAAATTGGTGTGTTTCTTGCAAATAATGTATCGCAGGATAAAAATCTTCGCTGGCTCCTTTTTCTAAAAATTTTATCCAACTTAACAAAAATTGTACTTTTGCAGCATTGCGCACCACCAGCGATTCGGACGAAATAATATCTACTTGATGTCTTATTAATGTTTCGGCAATTTCGACACCAATCGCGTGCTTGTCCACCAAGACACAGATTTCATCGCGTAAAAATCCGTTTTCC
>CAZSBI010000257.1:0-3650 GCA_964604735.1 uncultured Flavobacteriaceae bacterium
GAATTTGACCAGATGGTACATAATCTAAAACAAGAAATGAACGGAGTGTTTTTAAGTGCTTTTTTAGCAAGTATTAATCAGCAGAAAGTACTTAAATTTTGGTTTATGCAAGAGGAACAATCAGAAATATTGTCTAAGATATTTTTGACAACCAATCGTTTGTTTACCGAACAAGCTAATTCCGGCATAAAATCATTTTACATACTTCATCTTGATGAACATAAAATATTGTTTACACTAAAACTAAATTCGTTTCAGTTTGCAATGCTTTTGAACGGCAAGGAAGCAAGTATTGGTTGTTTAATGAACATTATTAAGCCAATTATTGAAAAAAATATAACTAATAACTAAAAATATATATTATGAATGTTAAAAAATTAAAAGCAGCAGTTGAAACACTAAAAGAAGATTTAGATGGTGCATTATTAGCCTGTGATATTTGGGGTACAGGAACAGGAACCGCCATTGCAGGATATAATACAAATCCGCAAGCAACAGCATTGTTCGAAAAAGTAACCGATTATATGGTAAAAGCCCTTAAAGGCGCCGGATTCCCCGGTCTTGATAAGTATTACTTATTAGAAATGGAAAACAATGCTATGGTAGTTGTGTTACAGTTTAAAGAAGGTTTTCAATGGGGAATGCTTGTAGATAGCACAAAAGTAAACTTAGGTTTATTATTGAGTATTGCCGTGCCAAATGCACGTAAAGCATTGATTGAAGCAATCAACGATTAAATAAATATACAGTATTATTGCTAGGGCAAGCAAGCAATTGTTTGCCCTTTTATTTGCCTAAAATTTTCTTGTATTCAGCCGGATTGTTTAATACTTCAATGGCTTTTTGTACTACTTTGTCATTTTTTAATACATAGGTGGTAAAACCGTCTATATAAAAATAGCGATGTACTAAATCGCGGCTAATCAAATCGAGTATTTCCGCTTTATGTCGGCGTAATACTTTTTCGTCTGCAAGGGTATAAGCATTTAATAATTTTTGATATTGTGACAAAATATTTTTGTCCAAATTATCTTTTTCTGCCTTTTCATAAGCCTTTGTTAACATAATTTCCGTAGTGCTTTTCGGATTGATATCGTGTTGTTGTAAATATTTGATAAACAATTCAAAATCGTGGTCTTTAAGCACAAAGCTATCTGCCTTATCCGGTTTAGGCTGATTGTAATAGTACCATGTTGTAAAGTCAAAAAGAATATTTTTACGAATTAAATATTTGATAAGACTTTCCTTAGTTTCGGTCTCGATAACAATATCCGGAATAACACCGCCTAAGTTGTGTACTGTTCTGCCGTTTGCGGTTTTAAAATCCTTTTCTTTCAAATTGTCACTCATCAACATCGGTTTGCCGTTTTTGTCGCGATGCCAATAGTCAATTTTTTGTATTAATCTTCCTGATGGAATATAGTATTTTGATATGGTTTGCTTCATATAAGTGCCATATTTCAGCTTAAAAGTTCGTTGCACCAAACCTTTACCGTAAGTTGTATCACCAATTATGACAGCACGATCATAGTCTTGCAAACTCCCCGACAAAATTTCGGAAGCAGAGGCAGAATGATTATCGACTAAAATTGCCAAAGGAATTTCCTCATCAACCGACTCGTTTTTGGTTGAATAAGTTTTGTTGTATTTTTCAAAACGTCCTTTGGTTGTAACCACAACTTTTCCTTTGGGCACAAAAAAGTTAACTATTTTGACCACTTCATTTAACAATCCGCCCGGATTGCCACGCAGGTCAATAATGATTTTTTTGGCTCCTTTAGCTTTTAAATCAAGTATGGCTTTCTTGGTTTGGCTCGATGCTTTTTGATTAAATTTTACAAAGCGAATATATCCAATATCACCAATTAATTCAGTAGCAGTAACTGCATTTAGAGGCACTTCGTCTCGTTCAATATTTTTAGTGATTTGTTTGTTGTTTCTTTCAATTAACAGTTCTACACTACTGCCCTTTTCGCCTCGCAATAAATTTGAAGCTACCTTTCTGCTCAATTCATAAATATATTTTCCGTCAACAGCCAAAACCTTATCACCCACTTGCAAACCTTGTTTGGCAGCAGGTGTATCTTTAAAAATTTTAGTAATTAAAATCAACGAATCTTTTACGTTTACTGCAATACCCATGCCGCCATAATATCCTGCTTGACGCATTTTTTGCAACAAAATACCTTCTTCGTCATAATATGTAGTAAACCTGTCTAAACCATTAAGCATTTTGGTGTTGCTTTTCTGGATCATATCGCCAAAATTGATTTCGTCTATATAATTTGTACTCAAAGTTTTGAGCATATCGTTATAAATTTCCATTTGTTTACTGATATCAAAATGCGGATTTTGTGCATTGATTGTAAAAAGTGTAAAAAATGAAAGCGTAAAAAGCATCTTATTCATATGACATATATATTAATGTATCAATATTTATTCAAAAATACTGCCAAATATTTTGATTGAAAAAACTTGATTGACAATTCAATTTATTTAGTATCTTTAAAATCCTAAAAATACACATTTTTTTACAATGAACGAACAAGAAATATTTTACTTATTGGCACTTCAAAAAGTGAAGAGAGTAGGCGATATTTCTGCCAAAAAACTCTTGAAACATTTTGGATCTGCCAAAGCCGTTTTCGAAGCCGTAAAAGACAAAAATCTGCAAGTTGCCGATATAGGCACTTTCAAATTACAAGCCATTAATGAGTTTAACGATTGGGAACGTGTAACGCACGAAATAAAATTTATTGAAGAGAATAATCTTGAAGTGGTTACTATTTTTGATGATAATTATCCCGACAGGCTTTTTCATGCCCCCGATGGTCCAATCATATATTTTCAAAAGGGCAATTTTAATATCAAACAGTCCAAAATCATCAGTATTGTAGGCACGCGTAATATTACGCCCTACGGAAAACGAATGGTAGAAGATATTGTAGAAGGACTGAAAGATCACAATCCGTTAATCATCAGTGGATTAGCATACGGGGTTGATGTCGAAGCGCATCTAAATGCCGTCAAGCATAATTTGACCACCGTAGGTGTTTTAGGCCACGGCTTTAATCGTATTTATCCGAGCATGCATAAGAAAATTGCCGAAAAAATGTTAGCAAACGGCGGATTGATATCAGAGTTTTGGAGTTCGGATATTGTTGATAGAAATAATTTTTTGAAACGTAATCGTATTGTTGCAGGCTTGTCAGAAGCAACTATTATTATTGAATCGGGCGAAAAAGGCGGTTCGTTGGTTACTGCCGATATTGCCAATTCATATAACCGCGATGTTTTTGCCGTTCCCGGTCGCAGCACAGACAAATTTAGTTTAGGCTGCAATAACTTAATCAAGCGCAATCAAGCTGCACTTATTACTTCTGCCCAAGATATAATCGATTTTTTACAATGGGAAACCAAGGAAAAAACAAATAAAAATGTACAACTCAATCTCTTTGTCGATTTGAATCCTGAGGAGCAAAGAATATTTGATTTTTTACAAGAAAACGGCAAAACAACCCTTGATGAAATAGCTTTTTCTTTGGAAATGCCCATATCAAAAACAGCACAAATATTACTCGGATTGGAATTACAGAATGTCATTACAAGCTTAGCCGGAAAGCAATATGAGATTTTATAATTATTTTTTT
>CAZSBI010000258.1:0-2834 GCA_964604735.1 uncultured Flavobacteriaceae bacterium
TTTGAGTTCGTAATTGAAGGAAAACTCTGTGAACTCCGCGAACTCTGTGGTTAAAAAAGATATGAAATAGCGAAGCTATAGCGAAAATAAACGCCGTGCAACTTTGTGTTACGCTGTGGTTTTTAGAGCTGGAAGTCGGAAGTCGGAAGTCGGAAGTAGTACTATTTTCGCTACCGCACGAATCCTTTCGTGTGGTTATTGTATAGTCGGAAGTCGGAATACCGAAGTGGCGTGTGGCATTCTATTTTAGCTCCGTAGGAGCGGTCTGTTAGTAGTAAACAATTACACATCACAGACAATCAGCTCCGTAGGAGCGAACTGTTAGTAGAATTCTGTGTAACGCTGTGTTTTTTTGAAGTCAGAAGTTGGAAGTCGGGAGTCGGAAGTCGGAAGACCGAAGAAAGATAAAAGGTGCAAGGTAAAAGGGAAAAGTGTACCGTGTTTTTAATATTGACCCTGAAAATGCCTGTTCCGAAGGATTTCGGAAGGTCACACGTTAGTAGTAGAAGGAAGAAGAAAATACCCCCCTCACATTTTTAATTCCCAAGCTTTCTTGTTTTGGCGCGTATTTTTGCGTTGGCAAAAATCGTGACAAAACATTGAGGAACGAGGTGAAAGGAGAAAGGAGCGAGGGAAAAGTGCGTTTGAAGTCCGAAGTCCGAAGTCCGAAGACTGAAGGTATTAAGGTTTTAAGGTATTAAGGTGAAAGGGCGGATGGAGTTTTTAGTTTTGAGTTTCGTACTTGTAGGAAAACTCTGTGAAACTCCGCGTACTTTGTGGTTGTTAAAAATAATAAATAGCGAAGCTATAACGAAAATAAATGCTGTAAAATCTATGTGTTACTTTGTGGTTTTTTGAAGTCAGAAGGCGGAAGTTGGAAGTAGGTGGCTATCCCGACAATCTAACAGCCAACAGCCAACAAACTTAAATTTAGATAAGCATAAAAAAAATACTATAAGTTATCAAGCTCAAAAGTATAATAAGTGCTGATGTTTTTATACAATTCTATCCAAATAATAATTTTTTCTTCTGTTTTAGGTTTTGTTGCAATAAGTTTGTAATATTTTAAACGGCACAAATACCGATGAATTAAGAATTTGTTTTTATGAAACAAATAATCGGGCGGAGTAGATGGTTTTACCTGAGAAATTTCTTCAAAATACAATTCTTTTGATGCTAAAAAATCATATATTTTGAGCATATCCAATTTTGGCGTCAGTGAAAATTTGCAAATGACATAAATCAATGCAAGGACAAAGATGATGATACTAAAATTAAGTAAAATGATATTTGTAAGCAAACAAATAAACATTGTAAAATCAACTAAAATGTGCTTTTATAGCCAAGCGTACACTACCTGTTTTAAGCAATAATTTTTCGGCAGATTGATAGTCTAATCCGGTTTCGTGCATAATCATTTTGGTGCCTCTGTCAATCAATTTGGCATTGGTGAGTTGCATATCAACCATTTTATTTCCTTTTACGCGTCCTAATTGAATCAAAGTGCTTGTCGAAATCATATTGAGTACTAATTTTTGGGCTGTTCCGGCTTTCATTCTACTACTTCCGGTCACAAATTCGGGACCTACCACTACGGTAATCGGAAATTCAGCAGCTTTCTCTAAGGGACTGCCCGGATTCATAGTAATACAACCTGTAACAGCGCCAATTTCTCTGGCTTTTTGTATGCTCGATACCACATAAGGCGTTGTGCCTGATGCCGCAATGCCTACCAAAACATCGCGTTTGCTAAAGTTATTATCTAACAAATCTTGCCAACCCTGAGTAACACTATCTTCGGCTTCTTCTACTGCTTTTCTTATAGCGCGATCGCCACCGGCAATCAATCCGACAACCAAATCGTCTTCAACACCAAAAGTAGGAGGACACTCGCTGGCATCTAAAATACCTAAGCGTCCGCTGGTACCTGCACCAATGTAAAACAAGCGACCGCCTTTTTTTAGTTTGTCAACTACTTGCGTAACCAGCGCTTCAATTTGTGCTAATGATTTCTCAACCGCAAACGGTACTTTCTTGTCCTCATTATTGATATTGGTGAGCAATTCGCCAATACTCATATTCTCTAATCCGTTATACAAGGAATCTTTTTCGGTTATTTTGTCAAAATTTGTACTCATTTATTATAAATTTTCATCAAAAATACGATATAATAAAGATATTTTGTACACTTTTTCTCTAAATTTTAAAAAAAAAATTATTTGATTTATAAAATTGAAATTCAGTTAATTAAATATATTATCAAAATTTATTTCTCGTAAAATGATGAGAATCTTTTAAATTTTTTATTGTGTATATGAAAAATAGTTATAAATTTGCACTAATTATGACGAATAATTCATTGAACATATTAACTGCAAATACTTGGCGCTGGCATTTAGAAATTTCTAATTGTCCATAACCACTATTGTAGTAAATAAATATAAGCTTATCAAAAAGGCGTGTCGGTTATGGCACGTCTTTTTTATTTTTTTAAAAATACAGAATTAATAATTATAAAACATAAGTACTATGAAAAAACATCCAAAGAAAATATTGTTAGAAGAGAAAGATTTATCAACGCATTGGTATAATATTGTGGCAGATATGCCCAACAAACCTTTACCTCCGCTTAATCCGGCAACCAAACAGCCTATCGGTCCGGAGGATTTGCAAGCTATATTGCCTATGGAATTAATCAAGCAAGAGGTATCGACCGAACGCTATATCGAAATACCCGAAGAGGTGCAAAATATTTACAAAATATGGAGACCAAGTCCGATGATTCGTGCGTATAATTTGGAAAAAATACTGGATACGCCTGCCAAAATTTATTA
>CAZSBI010000259.1:0-3259 GCA_964604735.1 uncultured Flavobacteriaceae bacterium
TTTGTTGCTCGAAAAAAATGATCATATAACTCCCGAAGTCATTGAAAAAAACATCGGAATCAGTAAAGATTTCAATAATTTTGAGCTGAAATCTGCCATTGCAACCGGCAATTATGTTAAAGCGCAAAATATTATCAATTATTTTGTAGCCAATCCCAAAGAACACCCCATTGTGGTAACCGTAGCTATTTTGTACAATTTTTTTAGAGATTTGTTTATCTATCACAGTCTCAATGACAAAAGTCAATATTCGGCCGCCAAAGCCCTAGGCGTAAACCCGTATTTTGTTAGCGAATACCAAACGGCAGCAGCCAAATACCCAATGAAAAAAGTAACCCAAAATATTGCTCATTTAAAAGAAGCAGACCTTAAAAGCAAGGGTGTGGCGTCGGGTAGTATGTTACAAAAAGACATTTTAAACGAATTATTATTCAAACTAATGCACTAATGAGCAAAAATAAATACGACATTGAATTGCCCAAAGGCAAGGAACAGTTAGAGAGTCTGTTTGCCAATATTTTTAAGAAAAATCCGACCAAACACTATATTATTCGTGTGTTAAATGATTATTTTGAATTGGAAGAATTGCTTGAAATATTACAAAAATATGAAGCTAAAATCGAGAAATTCAGACGTAATAAATCAATTATTATTTTGACCGAAGATTTTGATTATGAGCAGATTCCGGAATTTATTCCACTAGCACCCACCGAAGAAGAAGCCGTTGACACCATCGACTTTGAAGAGATAGAAAGAGATTTTTTTTAAAACCAAACAATGACAAGCAAAGTACTGATTATCAATTTTGAAGAAATATATCTGAAAGGAAATAACCGGAAGATATTTATCAAACAATTGGTTAGAAATTTAAAAAGAAAATTAGCAGGATATAAAGAATATTTGGCTTTTTCAAGAGCGCAGGGTGGTTCGTATTTTATAGAAATTACCCAAGAAATACCGGAAGAAGTGCTCGAAAAAATGGTATATATCGTTAAAAATACACCGGGCATTACCGGATTTTATGTAGCGGACACTTCGGGTATCAGTTTAGACGAAATTACCGAAAAAACCTTAGAACACGTAGCACGTCATACAGATGAGTTTGATAGTTTTGCCGTTATAAGCAAACGAATTAATAAATCGGTGCCATTTAACTCGATGCAAGTGGGCAGACACGTAGGTAGCGCTATCAATGTGGCTTTTGACAAAAAAGTAGATTTAACCAATCCCGATTTCAAACTTCGGATAAAAGTACGTGGCAAATATGCCATTATTTATTCCAAAATTATTCAAGGCGTTGGCGGATTGCCGGTGGGTACATCGGGCAAGGCAATTGCAATGTTATCGGGGGGTATAGACTCGCCTGTTTCTACATTTATGGCAATGAACAGAGGCTTGCATATTACGGCGGCACATTTTCATTCGGTACCCAAAACCTCTCCGCAATCTATTGAAAAGGTAAAAATGTTGGCACAAAAACTCACTGATTATCAAGGACAAATCAAACTGTTATTGATTCCCGTGCTCAATATTCAAGAAGCTATTGCCACGCGAACAGATGCACGTTTACGACTTATTTTATTGCGCAGAATAATGCTCAAAGTAGGAGAGAAGTTAGCCGAACAAGAAAGAGCCAAAGCCATAGTAACCGGAGATTCCTTAGGACAAGTTGCTTCGCAAACCCTTGAAAATATGATGGCGACAGAACAAGCGACAAATATGTTGGTCATTCGTCCTTTGGTGGCATTAGACAAAAAAACGATTATCAATATTGCCGAAGAAATTGGTACTTTTGACATTTCTATTTTGCCACACGACGATGCTTGCAGTATGTTTACACCCAAGTCGCCCGAAACCAAAGCACAACTCAAATATGTTTTAGAGCAATGTGCCAAATTAGATATTGATGCTTTGGTAGAAGATGCTTTAGAAAATATGGAAGAAGTAATAATTAATGATGGCTCATTGTAAAATTTATTGATTTATGAATACTGATTTATTACTAAAAATTGCCAACAAATACACTACACCGGCTTATGTTTATGATGCGGAAGTAATCAGAAAACAATATCAAAAACTACAAAAAGCTTTTCATAATTTGCCCTACCGCATACATTATGCGATGAAGGCAAATGAAAACATCGAAATACTTAAATTGATAAAAGGTTTAGGATTGGGTGTAGATGCTGTTTCTCCCAATGAAATCAGTAGGGCTTTAAAAGTTGGATTTAAACCGGAAGATATTGTTTTTACGCCGAGCTGTCCAAGTTTAGACGAATTAGATTATGCCTTTAACAACAAAATTCATATACATATCGGGGCAGTTGAATATCTGGAATATATTGTCAAAAATTACAAGCATACAGCTATTGGCATTCGTATTAATCCGGGCAATAGCATCGGAGGTAATCAAAAAATTGCTACGGCACATCAAAATTCAAAATTTGGCATTCCGGTATCACAATTAGACAAAATTAAGGCGTATATTGAACGTGGATTGCAAATAGATTCTCTGCATTTGCATACAGGTTCAGATGTTAAATCGTGGCAAGATTTGGCGCGTTCCGTTGATACAATTTTCGATTTTGCCAAGCATTTCGATCAATTAAAATATATCGATTTAGGTAGTGGTTTTAAGGTTAAATATCAGGAAAACGATCCCGAAATTGACTTGCAAAGTTACGCCAATCATATTGAAAAAACCTTAAAAAACTGCCGACACGATATTGAAATAAAATTTGAACCCGGCAAATTTATAGTCAGTGAGTCAGGTGTTTTATTGACCAAAGTAAATGTCGTAAAACAAGGATTTCAAAAGAAATTTGTAGGACTTAATTCGGGTTTTCATCACTTGATACGTCCAATGTATTACGATGCATATCATCATATTGTAAATTTATCAAATATCGAAGGGAAAACACAAGTGTATGATGTCGTAGGACAGTTATGCGAAGAAGACACTTTTGCTTATGATCGCAAAATTCAAGAAGTTAAAACCGGCGATATTTTGGCAATTCTAAATGCCGGCGCCTATGGTTATTCATTATCTTCGGATTATAATTTACGCGAACGCCCTAACGAGTACCTTGTTGATGGCGAGCAAGTTACGGTTGTAATGTAAGAGGTAAAAGGAGTGAGGGAAAAGGAAAAAGTGCGTCGGAAGCCTAAAAGAAGGTAAAAGGAGTGAGGGAGTTGGAAGTTGGAAGTTGGAAGTTGGAAGTCCAAAGTTTTGAGTTCATAGTTCTTGAAAAATTACCAC
>CAZSBI010000260.1:0-6333 GCA_964604735.1 uncultured Flavobacteriaceae bacterium
GTGCTGTTGCTGATATTATTTCAACTGTATTAGACGAAAAAGCAATGGCAGAAGTCATCACAGGAGACTTTTTGCTTTTATTAAACGGCATAGAAGAACAAGAAGTTACTTACACAAGTTATAAATATGACGAAAACTACAAACGCACAAAAGTAACTAAAACAAAAAAGGAAACACTACCGGTATTTACAGTTATGTTGGGGTCTGAAAACTCAAAAATCATCAACAAATTAATGCGTTTGGGATTAAAACATCAACTAGCAAATGAAGCCGGAAATATTTTTACATTTGATAAAAAAATGACAAAAATTCCTTTTGATTTATTTTTCATAGTACAAGATGATATTGCTTTTTTAACCAATTCAAAGTCACAGATTACTAAAATTGCAACAAAAGCTATTGATTCGGACTTAGGAAAACACAAACGTTTCTTTAAAAAGAATGTAGCTACTGTTTATGTCAATTCCGAAAAAATATTAGCACAATTTCCAAAAGATAAAATAGGAGAAAAAGGCAGTAAACTTGCTAATTTAGTACAAAAAAATATCAAAGAATCATTGATTACTTTTTCTAGATTAAAAAGGAATAAAATGTTTGCCGAATACAAAATCAAGACTGCTGATACACACACAAATTCACTTCGATTATTATTTGATATGATCGAGGGATTTAATAAAAGATAATGAAAAAAAAACTGTTCTATTTTTTGGGGAGTATGCTTGCCGTATTGATAACGGCATATACACTCCGATACAAAACAGGCAATGATATCAGCCACAGCATTCCGGGCAATGCCGTGGCTGTTGTCAATATAAATTTACGCAATTTAGAAAATCATTTATTATTCGATTTTCTGACACACCCTACCGAATATATTAGAAGTTCTTCAAAAAAAAGCAAGGATTCATCTGCTGTTCCTTACAAAATATACAAAGAGATTGACTTGCCCAAAAATTTAATTTTTTATAGCCTTGAAAACGATTTAAGTACTTGGCAAAGCATTCCGCTCGGCATCAAAAACAGCCGGAAATTATCTCATTATTTACTAGCAAAAGGCTTTGCAAAAGACAGCATAGAAAACAAGAATATTTGGCACAAAAACAACTTGTATATCATTGTCGAAAACAATAAAATTTACTTGGTGTTTTCAAGCAAAAAAACAAATGTAAATTTGCTTGCTCAAAACAACAAAACTTCATTTATTGATGCTGAAAATAGTATGTACAAACCATTGTCAGAAAGCAAAAGTGATATCGTTTTGGTGCATCAGAACAAATCGACTGTTGAAATTAACTTTGCAGAAGGCGCTATTGATTTTACTGGTGTTGTCATAACAGATTTATTAAAAAAAACCGAAGATTTATCCGACAAATCCTTAATATCTCTCAGCGCAAATATCAATAAAGAATCCGATTTTTACAAAAAACTAATTCGTCAAATAAATCCGGATAAATTTAGCAAGTTTACACAATTAAATCTCGATTCAGTCCAACAAAAATGGCAGGGCAAAATTCGTTTTAAGCTACATAGTTTTATCACTCAAAAAGACACGATAAAAACCTACGAATACGACGATGATTTTAACAAAATTGAAAAAATTTCGGTGCAAGATAATTTAGTCCCTGATTTTACACTGCAATTAAGTTCCAACGCTACGCTTAGCAAATATTTGCTTGCCCAAAACGCGCTACAAATAGTTGATAATGATTCTATTTTTGTTCCTTTTCCTTTGGCAAAAACGAAGTTTAGCAGCCTTGCAAATAACACCATCTTATATACTGTTTCCAAAAATTTAAGTTATGACAATAACGCTGTAAAACTAAATTTTCATATTGACTTAAACAACTATCAAAAACAAAGCAAGGCTAGCATTTTTGCTTTTGAAAAAACGCATATTATCAAGACTGTTTCAATTCAAATTGACAATGATAACAGACTCAAAGGAAGTATTCAGTTAAACGAATTGCGCAATGCTTTTTCATTATTATATCTGTAACAATTATCACTGATTATTGTCGTTTTTGTCGTATTTTCTTCATATTACTGCAATTTTATCATATTTTTTTATAAATTTGCGTAAAATCAATACCTTTAACTAAAACTTACCACTATGAAAAAACAAATATTTTCTTTGGTGCTTTTATTAAGCATCAGCCTTTTGAAGGCTCAAACAACTAATTGGAATAATATTTACGGAGGAACGGATTCTGACAAAATGTCGGCAGTTACTGAAACCGGAACTAATTTATATTGGGCAGGCTACTACAAATCTGCCGATGGTGATTTTACTTCGAATTACGGTAATTACGATTGTTTTATTTTGAGTACCGACACAAATGGCACTGTTCAATGGAAAAAAACTTTTGGAGGTAGTTTAGTTGATTATTTATATGATATAACTACCGATAGCAATGGCGACATCATTGCCGTAGGCACAAGCAAATCTAACGACAACGACATTACAGGCAATCAAGGTAATTATGATTATTTGGTTGTAAAATTAAATAGCAGCGGTATTATTCAATGGCAAAAATCTTTTGGAGGCACAAACATTGACAAAGCCACTTCTGTATTAGCCACTTCCGATGGAGGTTACTTGGTTTTAGGCTATTCAAAATCGACAGATGGCGATATAACAGCAGGCACAAACCACGGAGCATACGATGTTTGGCTACTTAAACTGGACAGCGCCGGTACTATTTTGTGGCAAAAAACTTACGGCGGCGCCAGCGATGATAAGGCAGGACACATTTATACTAACGGAACAAATTATTACATTGCCGCTTATTCAAAATCTAATAACGGCGACCTAACTGTAAACCACGGCAATTATGATTATTGGATATTTTCCATAGATAATACCGGTACAATTTTATGGCAACGTTCATACGGTGGCAGTAGCATTGACAAAGAACCTGTCTTGGCATTTAATACTTCTGATTTACTCATTGCCGGCACTTCAAATTCAAATGACGGCGACATTAGCAATCCGCAAGGTAGTTTTGATTTTTGGGTTTTAAATGTAAACAGCACAAACGGAAACATCATCTGGCAAAATAATTATGGCGGTACAGGAGCAGATTTTGCAACAGGTGTAGGCAGTTTGCCTGTTTTAACACGCAGTAATAATTTAACCGGAAGCGAACTATATGCAGTAGGATATTCAAATTCTGACGATGGAGATTTTACGACAAATCAAGGCAACTATGACGCTTGGTTTATTGGCATTGACTTCAGTGGCAACCTTGTTAACAGCACGAATTTTGGCGGTAGTGATATTGATCAATTTACCGGTGCTAAATTCAACAATTATACATTTGAACTAAATATATTTGGCACAACAAAATCGACAGACGGCGATATTACGGGACAACACGGCAATTACGACGCTTGGTATGCATCGTTTACACCGGAACTTACGGGTGCTATAAGTGAAATGAATTTAATTGATGTAAAAGTATATCCCAATCCGGCTAATGATAATTTGCAAGTACAAGCAGATGATATGCAAGAATTGTTGATATTTGATATGCAAGGCAAACTAATTGCCAAATATCAAATTCAAGAAGCAAGTAATCATTTCACTATTGACATTTCGGGATTAAGTTCCGGAAATTATATGTTGAAAACCATTAGTAAAAACGGACTTGGTTTATCAAAAATTATTGTTAAATAACTGTATATCACCTCGTTAAATACGCAACAATATTGCTAAATTCCGATTTTTCAGCAATATTGTTGCATTAAATATATTTAAGCTACCTTTGTCGTTCACAAATCCGGATCGTCACGGATATATTTTGACGATAATTAAAATATATTTATGACATTTAACGATTTAAACTTGGTTGCCCCCATACAAAAGGCACTCCAAAACAAAGGCTATGTACAGCCGACACCTATTCAAGAACAAGCTATTCCGTTTTTATTACAACACAAAGATTTATTAGGCAGCGCCCAAACAGGCACCGGAAAAACGGCTGCATTTGCAATTCCTATTATTCAACATATTTATAAAAACAGTCAAAACCAAAAAGGCAAACGTAAAATACGTGCTTTGGTGGTAACGCCTACTAGGGAATTAGCCATACAAATTGCCGAAAATTTTACGGCTTATGCCAAACATACCGGCTTGCGCAATACGGTTATTTTTGGTGGTGTAAAACAAGCCTCACAAGTAGCTCAACTTAAACGTGGTGTAGATGTATTGGTTGCTACACCGGGCAGGTTGCTCGATTTGATGGGACAGGGCATTGTATCGCTCAGAGATATTCGCTATTTTGTACTAGACGAAGCCGACCAGATGCTAGACATGGGATTTATTCACGATATTAAAAAACTTTTGGTCAAATTACCCGACAACAGACAATCATTATTCTTTTCGGCTACTATGCCTAAACAAATTGTAGAATTATCGAAAACAATTCTTAAAAAAGATTTTGTACGGGTAACCATAAAACCACAACAAGCTACTGCCGAATTGGTAGCACAGGCGGTTTATTTTGTAAGCAAAAATGATAAAATAAAACTGCTTGCCGATTTGATTTTGGAAAGAAATCCGAAATCTGTTTTGGTTTTTTCAAGAACCAAACATGGTGCTAATAAGATTGTTAAGCTTTTGGCTCGTAAAGATATTAAGGCAGAACCCATTCATGGAAACAAATCGCAAGCGTCACGTCAAAAAAGTTTGAAAGCCTTTAAATCAGGCGCCTTACAAGTACTGGTTGCTACCGATATTGCGGCACGCGGTATTGATGTATCTAAATTAGAATTGGTTGTCAACTACGATTTGCCAAACATTTCTGAAACTTATGTACACAGAATAGGCAGAACAGGACGCGCCAAAGAAAGCGGCATTGCCATATCTTTTTGTGCGGCTGATGAACGCAGTTTTTTAAGAGATATTGAAAAACTCATTCAACAAAAAATACCTCAAGTACTTGATCATGCTTACCATGATGACAGCAAAGAATTACCCCCTGCTAAACAAGGCGGTGGCGGTGGCAGACGCCGACCTCAGCGTCCCAAACAAAGCAATAAAGCTCGAAGTTCGGGAAATAGGAATAGAAATCGTAGGTAATGGTAGCGTTAGGGCGCTGAATTATTCTTGTGGTTTTGGGTTAGGCTGATGGGTAGCGATTTGAATATGCTTATGTGCTAGGTAAAAATACAATAATTTTCGGGTTTAACAATTAGTTTGCAAATACAAAAATTCGAGGGTAGATTCAACTAGCAAATGCAACTTTATCACTGTTAATTAGTATTCCAAGTTTAGTTAAAAACAAATTTATATTATTGCAATTCAAACACTTAACACTTGATTTAACAGCATTAACCGGAAGGAAAGCTAAAGCTAACAATATTTAATTCTTAGTTAAAAAACTTCTTTAATTGCTTTAATAATTCTATCTCGATCTTTGTCGGTTAGATTGGAGCCGCTTGGCAGACATAGTCCGCGATTGAATAGGTCTTCGGATACGCCGTTGGTGTAAGCGGGAGCGTCTTTAAAAACGGGTTGCAAGTGCATGGGTTTCCATAAGGGGCGCGCTTCAATATTTTCTTTTTCTAAGGCTAATCTTATCTTTTCGCGTGTTTTGTAAGAATCGGTTAAGATGGTGCTTAGCCAACGGTTAGAGAAATAGCCCTTTGGTTCGGCAGGGGCTACTTGAATAGGCAAATTGCTTAATTCTTTCAAGTAAAAATCATAATTGGCGCGTCTTTGTTCAATGCGTAAATCCAGCACTTCCATTTGTCCGCGTCCAATGCCGGCAACAATGTTGCTCATTCGATAATTGTACCCTATTTCGCTGTGTTGGTAATGCGGTGCATTGTCGCGTGCTTGGGTTGCCCAAAACACGGCTTTGTTTTTATCTGCTTCGGTTTGGGTAATCAGTGCACCGCCACCCGAAGTGGTTATAATTTTGTTGCCGTTAAAAGACAAAATGCCATAATTGCCAAAAGTGCCTGTGGCTTGCTTGTCTATGCGACTTCCTAATGACTCTGCGGCATCTTCAATGACTTTGATGTCATAGCTATCTGCTATTGCCATAATCTCTTTCATTTTGGCAGGCATGCCATACAGATGTACTACAATAATGGCTTTTGGTTTACGGCCTTTTTCTATTAAATCTTTGATGGCTTTTTTGAGCAACTCGGGCGACATATTCCAAGTGTCTTTTTCGCTATCGACAAATACAGGCATAGCGCCTTGGTAAGTTATGGGATTGGCAGAGGCGGAGAATGTCATGCTTTGGCAAAGTACTAGGTCGTTTTTTGTAACACCTGCCAATTTTAGTGCCAAATGTAAAGCGGCTGTACCTGCACTTAAAGCGG
>CAZSBI010000261.1:0-11997 GCA_964604735.1 uncultured Flavobacteriaceae bacterium
TCCCAATTGTGCTTTTTCTAATTTAACAGCAGGTAAGGCATTGGCTTTAACCAACACTTCATAACGTTTTACATCGTCTTGAAAGCCTTTAATTTTAACATCAAGCGCTCGCTTTTTTGACTGTAATAGAGTAGGGTCAAGCTTTATTAACAATTGACCTTTTTTAACATAATCTCCTTCTTTTACTTTAATGGATATTACTTTTCCTTGTACATCGGCATTGACACGTCCGTCTTTTTCGGATATAAAGTTTCCTGTCATTGCACGTTTGATATCTAATGATTTTGCCGAAACTTTTTGACTTTGTATCAATATGGGCTGTTCACGATTATAATGATAAACTCTTGCTTCTGCTTCTTGTTTGTTTTCTTTTAATTTTAGCACAATTAGCACTACTAAGGCTATTAATATTAATATGCTGATTATATTCTTTTTCATTTTATTTATTTTTTTAATATTAAGAAGTTAATTTGAAAAGTAAAACACTTTTACCTTTCTCCTTTTACCTATTTTATATTTCCGGTTATTTTTTTCAATTCTAAATCTGCTTTTAAGTAATCTATTTCGGCTTGTAAAAAGTCTTGTTGTGCTTGGCGAAGCGTATTGTCTGCCATAATTACATCGGACAAACTTGCCGTACCTTCTTTTTGTTCGACAATAGTTTGATCATAAATTTTTTGAGCCAAATTTACTTGTTCTTGCAAGTTTTTAATATTTTGTTTGTTGATGGCTTTATTTAATGTAGCACTTTTTATTTCCATTGCTTTTTTATCGGCTACTATTTCTTGTTGTATTTCGCTGTTTGTCAACTCAAATTGTTTTTGTCTGATTTTTCGCGTAGTGGTAGTTCCATTAAAAATAGGAATTGACAGCTTGGCGCCGACAAAACTAACATCGTAAAAATCGAGGAATTCGTGATCCGGTGTTTCGTCATAACCGTAACCTGTTGTACCGTAGGAGCCAATCAGACTAAGCGATGGCAAACGTGAACGTTTTAGCGTTGAAATTTCACTTTTTATCAATGCCGTTTTGGTTTTAGCCATTTTAAAATCCAGTGTACTTTCTTTGGCATACATATAATTATTATCGCTTGTATTGATGGTTTCTTCTACATCAATTTTAGCATCTAATGGTTCTCCCATATAAAACTTGATAGCATTTAAGACTTGTTCTAAACTCGCATTCGCCTTATTCTCCATTGTTTTGAGCTGTTGTAACTGCAAGTCAATTTTATCGACATCTGATTGTTTGATCATATCATATTGATAAAGCAATTTTAAATTTTTCAAAAGTTTTTCGGTATTAGCAATATTACCTTTGATAAACTTATTTTGCGATTTAATTACCTGTGCATTGTAATACAAGTTAGATAAATCATAAAAGATTTGCTCCTTAGATTTTTTGTATTTTAATTGGCTCAATTCCTTAGCAATTTTGGTGGTTTTAATATTGCCGTACAACTGCGGATTATACACCGGCACCATTACTTGCACGCTAGCGTTAATATTATGCGGTACACCAAATTGAGCCGGATTAAATTGCCAGTCGGGTGCCATTGGGTTAAACGCTTTTGCGGGCATTAATTGCGTTGGTAAATCAAAGAAATATTTATAATCGCCAACCGCTTGTATTTTGGGAATTAGATTACTTTTAACTTCTTTGTTTTTTTCTGTTGCAATAGCTATTTCATTTTCGCTGATTTGCAAGCTTTTGTTATTTGCTTTTGCTTTTTCCAACACCTGACTCAGCGACAAGGTCTCTTGCGACCAAGAGAGTGTTGTTGAAAAAACAAGCAAGATAAAGCTTATTTTTTTTAAATTCATCTTCGTTTTCATTTCTTATTATTTTATAAGGTTATTCTTAAAGTCTTCTTTTAATGTGTTTTGTACGTTTTTCATAAGTGATAATTTTGAGTTAGTTAGTATTCACTCGCAAAGGTAATATATTTTTTTATATTAGCAAATATTTTTGTAACAAATGTTTAATTTTTTTTATAAATCTTTTAATATACAGGTATTTATATCAAATTACTTAGTTCTTATATTCAAATTATTAGTTTTTTTGCAACAAAAATCCCAATAAGTTTTTTGATGGGATTTAGAGCTATTGCCTTAATTTATAAATTACTAAATGTCATTAAGCAAGTATTTTAAACCCTTTGACAATATATTATTTCTTTTTAATAATTTTTCGAAACTCAGCAAAATCAATAGTGCGATAAATATTCCTGCTAATACATCAATTAAATAATGATGATTTGAATATACCGCCGAAAACCAGATTCCGACAGTAAAAACAGCAAAAATTCCTATTATTTTTTTACTCATTTTCTTTTTGATGCTATAAAAAAGCACAATTAACGGATAAGTAGCGTGCAAAGACGGCATTGCAGCCAACACATTGGCATTTTTATTATAAATATTTTTAAAAAGCGGATAATTTATCAGTTCATCAAAACGTGATAAACCGGCTCTGCTCCCCGGTATGCCAATTTGTAAATCAAACCCAAATTTTTCGACATACCAAGGCGGTGCCGCCGGATATATATAATATAATGTGAAACCAACCAGATTAACCAACAAAAATGCGGCTGAAAATTGTAAAAATGTATATTTATCTTTCAAAAATAAATAAATACCAAAACCCAAGGGAATAGGCATCCAATTGATATAGAAAAATCCGGATAAAAAATCTAATATTTTATGACTATGCGTTGCAAAATATTCGTTTGGTGTAAGTATTTTTCCTAAATCGTTAATGCCAAAAAGCCACTTTTCAAATTCGTAAGGTTGTTTTATGTGTACTACATTTACAGTGTAATTAGGTAGTACACGCATACTGTCATAGATAATCCAAAAAATGATAAAAAACGAAAATGCTTTAACAAAGCGCCTACTTGTATCTGTGCTAAAGTAGCCTGTTAGCCAAATCAATGTCAAAAAAATATGTTCACTTTTAACAGCTTTCATACCCAGTTGACACCAAAGCAAATATAAACCGACAATAAGCAAATTAACAATTATATTTTTCTTAGTAAAACGAATATATTCTTGAGGCATTATTGTTTTTTTTCTTTTGTTTAAAACTATTTTAGTTACAAATCGCAAATAGGATTATTTGATATCTTTTTTCAATACTTTTACGTGTACCGAACTTCCGTCAGAGAGTCGTGTGCCAAAGAATTCGCCATAAAGTATTTTTGGCACCCAACCCGATTCGTCGGCGGTGGCATACATATGATCGAGTTTCATTTTAACGCCTTTTATTTCGGCTATCACATCTGCTTTATAAGCTGCTGTTTGTTTGAGCCAAAGCACTACATTTTTACTTGCCGATAAATATACGCGGTAATCATATTCGCCACTTACTTTTTTACATTTTACGCCGTAAGCCATCCATTTTTCGAAAGAACGCAATTCCATACGTTGCCCTTGTTCTTGGTAGCGCAGCCAATATGCGTCAACAGGTTGCTTAGGGTCTAGCTTACCATTTTTATCGTAACGCGCATCATATACAATGGTGTTTGCATTATGATTTCGCTGAATATAAAAAAGCAAATGCTTTGTTTTTGGTGTCGGATAAGTTTCCGATTGCAAAGCAAATATACTCATAAAGGCGATGATATATATACTTATGATTTTCATTTTATGCTGTTTTTAGATTGTTTTAATGCTATAATAACTTTTGTTCTTTGTACCACGCAATGGTTTCTTTAATGCCATTTTCTAAATCATATTGTGGTTTATAATTAAAATCGTTTACTAATTCCGTGCTGTCGCAAAGCCAATTTTTCTGTATAATTTCCTTGTATTTTTCTGTATTTAGCGTAGCTATTTTGTTTGTAAACAAGCAGGAAAATTTTTCGCTTAAAAAAGCCAAAACTTTGACAAATATTTTTGGAAAAATAATAGTTATAGTTTTTACTTTTAGGGCTTTTTTTACATAATCATTCAAATCTTTTGCCGTGTACATTTTCAGATCGGTAACAAAATAGGTTTTAGATACAATATTTGAAGCAATGGCATCAAAAAACACTTTTGCTAGATCTTTTACGTAAACAAAGGTCAGGTGTTGTTCTTTGGTATCAATGTAAGTTTCAATTCCTGATTTAACGGTTTTATACATCACATAAAAATCTTTTTCGCGGGGTCCGTAAACGCCGGTTGGTCTAAAAATAATATAAGGTAAATTTTGCACCGTCCGAATGTATTCTTCGGTTTTGAGTTTGCTGTGTCCGTATAAAGTAATCGGTTTTTTAGGATCGGTTACTTTGATTGGAATAGCTTGTTCAGGATTACCGGGACCATACACTGCCAAACTACTAATATAAATGAATTTTTTTGGCATTTGCTTTGTTTCTTGCAGTGCTTCAATCAGATTTACGGTGTATTGATAGTTGATTTTTTCAAAATCTGAAGTACTACAAGACTTAGTTGTTCCGGCAGCGTGTATAATATAATCGAATGATTGGAGCTTGCTTTTGATATCGTTTTTGTCTGACAAATCAAATTCTATAAAATTGATGTTCTCGTCTTGTAAATACGCTTTACTACTGCTTTTTCTGATTCCGGCATATACTTCATATCCTTTTTGAAGCGCCTCTTCAACCAAAAAGCTCCCAATAAATCCGCTAGCACCTGTAATTAATATCTTTTTCATCTTAAAAATCGAGTTTAAAACGGGCTCTAACACCGTATTCGCTTACATTTGGCATATCTAAATAGTTGATTCGCTTGACCAAATCGACCCTAAAAAACTTAAAAATATTTCCAATACCCACACTAGCTTCGGCATAGGGCTCATTGCCCAAAACAAAAGTTGATTGTGCGCCGTGAACATCAGTGGTGAAATTCATTAAACCGGATGTAGCATTCGGGTTGTTATCATCAGTTAGATTGCCAAAAATACCTTTTGCCGAAATAATTCCGCGCCATTTAAGTCGTTTTAATAATGGAATACGATTGAACAAAAATCCGTTAAAATGATGTTCTAAATGTAGCGAAACATATTCGTCACTAACAAATTCTAAGAAATTCATCAAATTGTACGAGCGCAATTGATATGAATAAGTTTGATTGGCTCTATGGATAAATAAATTGGTGTAAGGTACCTTTTTGCCAAATACTTTTCCGGCTTCGGTTTCAAAATTTAAGAACCCGACCGGGCCTAAATAAAAACGTTTAAATAGATTAAATTTTAGTTTGCTATACTCATAATCAGAGCCTAGAACACCTTTTAAAGACTGTGTGTAAGTCAGCTGAAAAATAGGATATTTAGTAATTATCGGCGTGGTATAATCAACACCTTCGTAATATTTTTCGTTAGGTGCAAAGCGTAATGTTGTACTAATTTCGCTTGAAGTAATATTATCCATAATATGATCATCAAAAGCGAATTGCCAATTACCTCCGGCTTCTTGTACCATATATTTTAGAGCAAAATGAGTAGAAAAACCACTTCCCCAATCGAGTACGTGCTCAACTTTTGCCATATTGTAATAAATCATTTTGTCGGCTTCGCCACGTTTGAACGATAACAAAAAATTATCTTCGTTTATAAACTGCATTTCCATTCCCGGAAAATTGGTTTCGCGTTGTACCATTGCCGAAATATAATGTTTTGGCGAACGGTTTAATGGTCGTTTATTCAGAGCAAAAGTAGTTTTTAATGAACCTTTAAAAAGTTTATCCTTAAATCCGTACACACCATAAGCTTCTATACGTGTGGTTTTACTAAACTTATCGCTGGTTTTGCCACCTAAACGAAATCTAAATCCCTCAACATCGTTAAAACTGTAGAAAGAATTGACTGGGCCTATATCAATTTTGTCTGCGTTCCAATATCCTACTGTTACTAACATTATCAAGTTCATTGTACGCTTAAAGGCCGGAATAGTTTTTACGGTTTTTACCATTTCGTAAATATTTTCTTCCTGCTTTGTCAATGCCGATAATCTGTTGGCATTCCAGTAACTATTGTCGCGCATAGTTGCTTGCGCTAATTCCTCTTTTTGTTCAGCACCCTTAAATAAATCCTTATCAATAGGCTGATTGAGTTTGTAATTTTTGTAAGTTACTTTTTTTCGCCCGAACATTCCGGTTCGCTTTTTTCCAAAACTAAAATCTATGATGATATCATTGCGAGTAATCATCCACGCTTTGTTATCGACATAATCAAACTCTTGTACAATTTGTAAATCATTGACAAAATTAAGATTGATGTCGTGAGATACTCGCATATCTACTTTGATAACCGCATAGCGTTCATCATTGGTGACATACATATTCCCCTTAAATGCAAAATCTTGTTTGTTTCGAGGTTGAAAAGCCAACTGAATACAATCTCTTCCGTTGACATCAAGGGTGTCAATAATATGAAATTTATAAACTGCCGGAGCAATTTTTGAAATTGGACTGGTAAATTGATTAGACAGCAACATCACATTACCATTGTATAAATCAATGTCTGTATATAAATAATCTGTTATAAATCCAACGCCCTGATCGTTGATATAATCGTGAAACCCTGTCATTTTATGAGCTTTGACAATTTCTTTTTTATCCTTTGGATTTTTTCTGTAATATTCAGTCGAAAGTGTTTCTTCCAAGAACATTGGCAAGTAAGGTTTACCGTTGATTTTGGCTGTATCTACATATTTAAAAACAAATTGCAGTTTCTTAAAAATTTTCTTTTTTCTAAATTTTTCTGTGATATTACTCAGGTCAAACTCTACTTTTTTGTGTTTGTCATATTGATAATAATCAAGGTGTTCTTTACGATTTTCGTCCTTGTGTTTCAATACCTTTTTAATCAATTCTACAGCCGGATTATTCTTATTTCGATATTTTTCTTTGACTGAAATAACGACCTCATCTAAAGTATTATCAGCTTTTAGGTAGAAATCGACACGTTGCGATTTGCCTTTTACAATTTTCTTTTTCATATCGACGTAACCAACATAAGAAGCAGCAATTGTATTAGATGCCCATTGGGTTTCAATTTCATACTCGCCATTATAATCGGTTGTTGTACCAATATTTTTGCCAATAAAATAAATATTTACAAAGGGCAAAGTTTCTTTGGTTTTGGCATCGATTACCTTGCCATACACACGTGTCATATCTTGTGCATTTGTGTTTATTGACAAGAATATCAAGATAATTAATCCGAAAATATTTTTATGTAATCTATTCATTTTCATTGTATTGTGTTAAAAACGTAATACTTATTCATTAAAAAATTAAAAAATACACCTACTAAGATTGAAACCAATATTTTGGCATATAATTCAGAAATATCGGTGTTTTCGACCAAAATATACAAGCCGAAAGTATTTAGTAGTATGCTTGACAGCCATACTGTTATGTATCTTACTGCTTGTTTAGTCAATTTGCCTTGCGCTTGTTTAAATACCCAAGTTTTATTGAATACAAATGCTAGCAATCCGCCCAAAACGGCACTTAAAACAGCAGCGTACACATACCATATTCCGAGTATTTTTGTTAGCAATGCGAAACTCAAAAAATCGGTTAGCGTTGCTATAATCGCAATAAAATTGTATTTGATAAAGTCGTAAAACAAATTCTTTTGCGACATTATATTATATTAAAATGTATCAATAATTGCATTGTTATCAATCCGTAAATTCCGGCGAGAACATCGTCGAGCATTACACTCCAATCGTTGTGCATTTGATCAAATTTTTTGATAAATAATGGTTTGGCAATATCAAAAAATCTAAAAATGATTAATGCATACAAATAATATTTCCAATTAAGAGGTAAAAACAAGGCGGTTATCCACACGCCGACTACTTCATCAATAACAATTTTAGAAGCATCGTGTTCCCAAATAGTATGCACTTTTTTGATTGCTGCAAAGCCTAAAAAAGTTACAAAAACAATAGCGACAATGTCTAAGGCGGTAATCGTTGCCTGATCTAAGTTTACATAAACTAAGAGTTTATTGAAAAGAAACAGCATAAATATTCCCAATATTGCTCCGGCAGTTCCCGGTGCAACAGGCGCATATCCCATACCCAGACTTGTCGCTATATATTTTTGTAATTTCATTATTAATCAATAATTGTTTTATTTTTTTGTAAAAAGCCTGCTTATACAAGACATTTAATACATTGATAATTTCAAATATCACGCATACTAAGCACTAATGCTTAATCTTCATCGTAATAATCAAGACCTAAATAGTTGATAATATCTTCGTCCATCATATAACGCAAAGTGTTTTCCAGTTTTATTTTTTGTTGGAAAATGTCGTGTAGTGGTGGCAAGCCCGGTTTTGTTTGTGGCGATTTGTAATAGAATGATAACCATTCTTGAATTCCACTCATTTCAGCACGTTGTGCCAAATCCATAAATAAGGCTAAATCAAGTACAACCGGTGCTGCAAGAATTGAATCTTTACACAAGAAATTTACTTTGATTTGCATTTTATAACCCAACCAACCAAAAATATCAATTTGATCCCAACTCTCTTTGTCATCACCTTTTGGCGGATAGTAATTGATACGCACTTTGTGATACATATCTTTGTACAATTCGGGATATTCTTCAGGTTCGAGTACGCTATCTAATACACTTAGTTTAGAAACCTCTTTGGTTTTAAAAGAATCAGCATTGTCAAGCACTTTACCATCTCTGTTACCAAGAATATTTGTAGAGAACCAACCTTCGATACCTAATAAACGTGTTTTAAATCCGGGACCTAAAATAGTTTTCATTAAGGTTTGTCCTGTTTTAAAATCTTTACCCGATATGGCTACACCTTCGCGTTTTGCCAATTCGACTAATGCAGGTGTGTCAACTGTCAGGTTAGGCGCCCCATTACCAAATGCTACACCACTTTTGATGGCTGCATAAGCATAAACCATACTTGGTGCAATAGCAGGGTGGTTTTCTTCTAAGGCTTTTTCAAATTTTTCGATAGTTAAATGCACTTCGTTAGCTTCGGTATATACTTCGGTCGAGGCACACCAAATCATTACAGCGCGGTCTAATCCGTTTTCATTTTTAAAATTTTCGATGTCTGCCATCAAAGCTTTGGCTTCGTCCATTTTGGTAGCTTCTTTTTTGACATTTACACCATCGATATTTTTTACAAAATCAGGATTAAAAACAGCTTTCATCGGTTTAATAGCCGAAAGTTCTTCTTTAATGTCATTCAATAAATCTTTCTCTAATACTTTGGCATTCATTGCTGATTCGTAGGCATTGTCTGTAAAGATGTCCCATCCACCAAAAACTATATTTTCTAGTGGTGCCAAGGGCACAAAATCTTTTACATTAACATTGTTTTTTTCAGTTCTTTTACCCAAACGTATTTTTCCCATTTGTGTATAAGATCCGAAAGGTTTTCCTAAACCTTTATTTGCTGCTATAACACCAGCCATAAAAGTAGTTGCTACGGCACCCATTCCGGGAGTTAAAATACCCAATTTTCCTTGGGCGCTTTTGATATCATTTTTTGTTTTCATATCAGTATATTTTATTATTAAAAATTTATATTATTTATTCATTATTTTTTTACAGTAATTTATTCTTTGAAAAGCGGTATAATTGGTCAAAATTGCCAAAATAAAAATGGGTATTGTAAAAATCGAAATATTTTCCAATAGCGAAAAACCGCTATCCGTTGCAAATTTAAATTGTCCGAAAACACTGTAAATTACCCCGTATAATATGGCTGTAATACCAATCAATAAAATTCTTTCGGGGCGTTGCATCATACCTACCTTGCATTCGTAACCCAGACCTTCGGCACGTGCGCGTGCATAACTGACCATAATTGAACCAATCATAGCAACAAATGAGAAAATACCACTTAGCAAATAATCGTAAGACACTAAATAATAGGCTATTCCAAAAAACATAACCATTTCGCTATAACGGTCAATTATTGAGTCGAAAAAAGCCCCAAACACAGACATTTTGCCTGTTTTGCGTGCTAAATGTCCGTCTAACATATCAAACACACCGGCAAGCAACAAGGTTATACCAAACAAAGTAATATATTTAGGGTCGTTGCGTTGTCCTAATTCTGCTCCAAAAACTAAAATACCGGCGGCAATAATGGTAATTATAAAACCTATTACGGTTATACCATTTGGTGTTAAACCAATTTTAGCAAAGAAACCTACAATTGGGTCAAGCAAATTGTATGCACTTTTTTTAAATATTTCCCATTTATCTTTTCTCATATCTCATGTTTACTAGTTAATATTAACTAACTCATTGGTTCAAAAAAAAACTAATCCTTAATAATTAATTTTAAAAATGTTTCTTGTAATTTTTTTCCTTCTTCTTGAAAATTGAAAGAAAAATCAGACATCTGCCAGCGTTTTACAAAAAGACGTAAACTACCCATTAATATTACCGCAATATGCTCAGGATTTAATTCCGGTTTCACCTCTTTCTGCATCTGCCCTCTTATAATAATTTGCTTGAGCATATCAAGATTTTCATTTATAATTGCACTACTTTTTTCTTTAAAAACGTCATCGTTTCTAAATATTTCTTCTGAAAAGACAACCGAAATTAAATGTGGATGTTGGGTAAAAGTACGTACAAAATTGGTAAACATCATTTCAATAATATCTTCCACTCTTTTTCCTTTTGCAGTTTCATAGCTAATAATCTGATTATTATTGACAATAAAAAATTCTAAAATTGTGAGCAAAATCTGCGTTTTATTATCAAAATGACGATAAATAGCAGGTTCTGAAATACCAACCTTCTTAGAAATATTCCTAATGGTTAAGGCTTGAATGCCACTTTCACCAATAATTTCTAAGGATGCTTCTATTATTTCTTTCTGTCTCTCTGATAATCCCATATCTTAACTTAACAATTTACACTGCAAAGTTAGTGAATATTAACTATAAAACAAGCTTTTTTGAAAATATTTTACAATTAACTGTATTTTAGTTAGTTGCAACTAAATTATAGACGTAATGATTAAAAATTTTAATACAAAAAACCTAATCTCTCGACAAGAAAATGCGTAAAATGTACCAAAACAATAACATTAGTGATGCAAATAAACCAAGTGCAGCACCTACATACTGATCAGTATGGTATTTATGAATAAGATTTGAAGTTTGGTATAAAATAGATCCGGCGGCTAATAATATCATAGCGCCCGAAAACCATAATCCTAAATTAAACCCGAATAACAATCCGGCGACAATTAAACCCATGGCAATAAAACTAACTACAATTAAGCCTGTCCTCAAGAACGAAAAATCTTTTTTGGTTAGTAATACAACGGCACTAAGTCCGGTAAATAATCCTGCCGTAAGCACAGCTGCTTGTTGAATTATTGTGCCGCCTCCTTCTACTAAATAAGCGGCAATGTATAATAATGGTACAAAAATAAACGCCTCTGCTACAATATAGAGAAAATATCCGAGATATTGTTTGTTTCTGTCGTGGCTTGTTACTGCCATTTTTTCGGCATAACTGGTTACCAACATAAATCCGATAAGCATTGCCAACCACATTTTACCTTCGGTAAGTGATAATGCGAATTGTACAATCGTATTATTGTGCAAAAATAGATATTCGATAAAAATAAATACCAAAACACCTAATGCCACGTGTGCATAAGTTTTTTTGTAAAATGCTACTCTTTCTTCTTCGGAAGTAACAGTTACTTCGACAAAATTATTATTGTATTGATCCATAATTTTCTTTTTAGATTTATGCAAAGATAAGAAAAAGTTAAATACTTATCTGCAAAAGAATCGACAGAACCACGCGATAAAATCGCGCAGTCTTAATTTTGCTACTACATGTGAGCTTCCGAAATTCTCCGGAACAGGCTCTTCGTGGTCATTTTCTGTTCTACGTGTGGACTTCCGACTTCCAACGCACTTTCTCCTTTTCCCTTTTACCTCGCTCCTTTTCCCTCGTTCCTTTTACCTTTTACCTTGCTCCTTTTCCCTTTTACCCCATTCTGTTTTTAATTTTAAATTGGATA
>CAZSBI010000262.1:0-9326 GCA_964604735.1 uncultured Flavobacteriaceae bacterium
ACATTTACGGCTTTCATTTGCTTGAAACCGCCTTCCAGAAAAACTTTACCTATACTTTGTTTAATCGCCTCGTAAGTCTTTGCGTCTTTAAGATCCATATTTCCTTCCATAATTGCATAAGACTTAACAAAATTTTGGTCAATATATATACTTATCTCTTCTACTGATTTCATTACTTCTTCCTTATTATCTCCCAAAATCATATCAGCATCCATTGCATTCAAAATATGTGGCGTTGTCAATCCTAATGAAGGGCTACCGCCATACTCGCTATATACCCACTCGGGAGCGGAAACATTTTCATTGATATGTTCAATTAATCCATTCTTTTTCAGATAGTAATAACTCAATCCGCCAATTAGAAGCACTAGTGTAATTATTGAAGCGGACACAATATATACAATTCGTTTTTTGCGCTTTTTTGCAGCTAATCTTTCGGCTATTTCTTCTGCCTTTTCATCTTCAATTTCTTTGATAATTTTATGAGCTAATTCGATAGTATCATTAATAATACTAAAATCGTTTTCGACATTGACCGGGTCGGGTTGCAGTTTGGCAAATTTGGCCAAATCGGCACGTTGAAACATTGCTTGCAGGCGTTGCAGCAGGTCTTGGTTGAAATATTTTCCGTTTTCAAAGCGATATTGCTGTAAATCTTGAAGCAATTGACTCGAAATTTTTTCTTTGGCAGACAAATTCAGTTCGCCCTCTAAATATTCTTTTAATGTATCAGTCAATCCCAAATAATATTCATCAACTTTATCGTTGAGCCATTGCTTATTATCTTTCAGTTTCTGCAAGGCTAGTGTTGCTTGTTCGTAAGGTGTCAGCGGTTTTTTGCGTTCAATATATTCTTTGCGTTTTTTGCGCAAGAAAAAGAATAGCGGAATCAGCAATAGCAGACTAAGCAACCACCACCATTTTGAGCTACTTGCTTTTAGATTGGCAGCATTGTCTCCTTCTGCATTTACAATGCCTTTATAATCGTACAGCATTTGTTTTGTAGTATCTACTGCTACTGATTTTACTGCAATCATCAAGCTGTCAGTTTTTAGAATACTATCATTTATTCTGAGCTCAATCTGCGGTAAAACATAGTTTCCGCTGTCCCATTGTGTGATATAATAATCTTTTTTTACAAATCTAAAAGGTTTTTTGCTTAAGGTATCTACCTTGCTGGTTTCTACTACTTCTAATTCGCCAAACTCGGCAGGTTCAGGAAAGCTGACTACCGACAAGCTGTCTGTTTCTGCTTGCAAAGTCAATTTGATTTGCTCACCAATACGAATATTTGTAGTATCGGCAATTATCGACACTTTTGGCAATTGCTGTGCCGTCAAATTAGCCGTAAGTAAAAAGATTAATATATATAATGTATGTTTCATTCCGTTTTTCATCTCTGCAAATTAGTTTCTCGCTTTAAAATACAGCAACATTTTTTTGATATACGACTCATTTACAGCCACTTCGATAGTGCCGCTACCCGACTGTTGAAAGTATTTTTTGAATTGATCGGCTCTTCGCAGAAAATGTGCCGCATAAGTACGACGCAATTTTTTGTTTGAGGTATCGATATAAGTTCGTTCTCCGGATTCTAAATCCTCACTCAGCACCAATCCGATGTTTGGCATTTCTTTTTCGACCGGATCAAAAACCTTGATACCTGTTAAATCGTGTTTTCTTCCGACAATTTTTAATGTGTCTTGGTAGCCTTCATCCATAAAATCGGATATTAAGAAGACGATTGCTTTCTTTTTCAGAACGTTATAGATGAATTTTAAGGCTTTTGATGTATTTGTTTTCTTGTTTTTAGGTTGAAAATCGACCAATTCGCGAATTATACGCAGTACGTGCGAACGACCTTTTTGTGGCGGTATAAACAATTCGATATCGTCAGAATACAATACCAATCCGATTTTATCATTATTTTGCGTTGCCGAAAATGCCAATGTTGCTACAATTTCGGTAATCATTTCGCGTTTTAGCTGATTGCGTGTTCCAAACATTTCCGACTTGCTGATATCGACTGCCAGTAGCATAATAAGCTCGCGTTCTTCTTCAAATATCTTTACAAAAGGCGTACGATAACGCGCTGTAACGTTCCAATCTATATTTCGGACATCATCACCAAAAGCGTAAGGACGCACTTCCGAAAATGTCATACCTCTACCCTTGAATGACGAGTGATATTCGCCTCCAAAGATATGATCGGACAAACGCTTGGTCTTAATCTCGATCTTTCGTACTTTTTTTAATATTTCCTTTGTTGTCATATTGTTGGCTTTTGGCTGTTGGCTTTTGGCTTTTGGCAATTATCCCTGCGGAAGGACAATCGCCATAAACATTACTTATCTCTACGGTACTTCAATCGTATTTACAATTTTAGTAATAATTTCTTCCGTGTTAACATTTTCGGCTTCTGCTTCGTATGTCAATCCGATTCGATGGCGCAATACATCAAAAACCATTGCGCGTACATCTTCGGGAATGACAAATCCGCGTTTGTTAATAAATGCATAAGCTTTTGATGCCGTTGCTAAATTGATACTTGCACGTGGCGATGCACCAAAATTTATCAATCCTTTGAGTTCCTCTAATCCAAATTTTTCGGGATAACGCGTAGCAAATACAATATCTAAAATATATTGTTCTATTTTTTCGTCGATATATACTTTTTTGACCGCTTCACGCGCATCTAAAATCTGTTTAGTTGTAGCTACTGCGCTTATATTATTACTGAGTCCTTTCATATTTCGACGCATAATTTCGAGTTCTTCTTTTTGCGAAGGATAATCGATAATGGTTTTAAGCATAAAACGGTCAACTTGCGCTTCGGGCAAAGGATATGTACCCTCTTGCTCAACCGGATTTTGGGTTGCCATTACCAAAAAGGGCTCTTGCAATTTAAAGGTTTCTTCGCCAATAGTTACTTGTCTTTCTTGCATTGCTTCGAGCAAGGCAGATTGTACTTTGGCGGGCGCGCGATTAATTTCGTCAGCCAAAACCAAATTGGCAAAGATGGGTCCTTTTTTGACCTCAAACTTATTCTCTTGCATATTGTAAATCATCGTTCCGATAACATCGGCAGGTAACAAATCGGGGGTAAATTGGATACGACTAAAATCGGCATCAATTGCTTTTGCCAAGGTATTAATCGCTAAGGTTTTTGCCAATCCGGGTACACCTTCGAGCAAAATATGACCTTTTCCTAATAATCCGATAAGCAATCTGTCTATCATTTTATCTTGTCCGACAATTACTTTATTAATCTCAAATTTGAGAATTTCGATAAAAGCACTTTCTTTAAGCACTAATTCATTAATCTCATTGATATTTATATTTTCCATATTTGTAAATTTTCTGACTTATTTTCCTCACAAAAATATGCCATTTCGGTGTAAATCTGTAAAAAAGGACTATACTTTAAGAAAATTTTAATTTATAACTTAAATAAATGTTAATGAAACTGCCATTTTTACCTATAATTTTATACTTTTATGCCAAATATTTTCGTTATCTGACAAAAATGTCAGTCAACTAACTAAATCGCTAAGTAAATTGAAGAAAAAGTACCTCTTTATTATTATCATTCTTTTTGCCTTTTCAAGCAATGCGCAAGAACTAGACAGCCTGCCAAAACCCAAAATCGGTTTGGTGTTAAGCGGTGGTGGCGCTAAGGGATTGGCACACATTGGCGTACTGAAAACATTAGAAAAATATCATATCAGACCCGACTTTATAGCTGGCACCAGTATGGGTGCTATTGTGGGTAGTTTGTACGCTTCCGGATATAGTGCCAAGCAGATTGATTCTCTTTTTCGAGCTATGGATTTTGATGCTATTATGTACAATACTTACGACCGAAAATATAAATATTTTTTCAACAAAGAACGTGGCAAAAAATATATTTTAACGCTTCCTTTTTCGATAAATAAAATGAGCGCGCAATTGCCTCGCGGTTTATCTAACTCGCAAAAAATGTTTAGCACAATGGCTGATAAGCTTTTGCATATCGGAGATGTCAATAATTTTTCAAAGCTTAATATTCCCTTTGTTTGCGTAGCAACCGACATTACAACAGGGCAACAAGTCTTGTTTAATACCGGATATTTACCCGAAGTAGTAACTGCCAGCGGACTGTTGCCCAGCATTTACAACCCGCTTGAAGTCAAAGGCAAATTATTGCTAGACGGCGGTATTGTCAATAATTACCCGATTAAAGAAGTAAAAGATTTGGGTGCAGACATAATTATTGGTTCAGATGTGCAAGGCACTTTGCTCAATAGAGATGAAATCACAGATTTGCCTGCTATAATGGATCAAATTGTAAGTTTTGGAATGTATGCCAAAATGCCACTTAAAAAGGCAAATACCAATATTTATATACGCACCAATATTGACGGTATCGGCTTAACGGATTTTGACAAAATGGACACAATTATTAGTCGTGGCGAAACGGCAACAGAGCGCGCGCTTGCCAAATATGGCAGTTTACAAGAACTACACAGCAAATGGAAAATTAAAGATTTGCATTATAAAAAACCCGATAGTTTACTTTTTACGCAAATTATTATCGAAGGACAAAACAACTATAAACGGGAATATATTTTAGGAAAAATTGATGTAAAAACACACAGAAAACTCAGTTACAAAGATTTTTTAGAAGGCATTGACAATTTATACGGAACTGACAACTTTGAAAAAATACATTATCGTTTTAAAAACGAAGGCGGACTAAAATTATACTTAAATGTCAAAGAAAAAGAACATAAAGCCTCGCTAAATATTGGATTTCATTATAATGATTTGTATAAAATTAATATCATTGGAAATTTTGAAAACAAAAGAATATTTACCAAAAACGACCTAGTATCTATTGACTTTATTGCCGGCAATCATTTTAGATACAATTTTGATTATATTATTGACAACGGATTTAAAATGACCTTTGGGCTGCATAGCAGTTTACATCAAATAGGGCATCAAGTTGTTTCTAAAAATGTTTTTCCAAATCACAATTTTGCTGTTAATCAATTAGATTTCAATTACTTGCAACTCAGCAACAAAATCTATTTTCAAGGTAATTTAAATCATTTTTTGTATTTACGCCTTGGTGTTCAACATCAATTTAAGCGTCTATATACTTATGTATTTTCGGGTATTGAAAAAAATCAGGCTTATTATTTTGGAAACAATCATTATTTTGGCAGTTTTGCTTCTATCAACTTTGACAGCCGCAACGATTTTGATTTTCCAAGTAAAGGAATCTATTTGAAATTGAAATGGAATTACAACTTATTTTCATCTGACTTTTACAAGGATTTTAAGCCCTTTTCTTTATACACTTTCAACTTAAAATATACTCAGGAATTAATCAAAAAAATATACTTACATACCGAAATAGGTGCCGGATTACACTATGCAGATAAACATAATGATGAGAATATATTTTATATTGGCGGACAAAATAATTACTTAAATTTCGACAATATTATTTCCTTCAAACCAACAGATGCTTTGGCGCTAAGTGCAACAAAATTTTTCAAACCGTCTTTAACAGCTGATTATCAGTTTTTTAAAGAACATCATTTATTTTTAGGCGGACATATATTATATTATGACACAAGTGATAGTTTTAGCAATCTAAGTCCTTCGCAAGTATATGGATTTTCAGTCGGATACGGTTTTAAGTCATTTTTGGGACCTGTAAAATGGGAATTCGGGCGCATTCCACATTGGCAAAAAAACACTTTCTCCTTCACATTTAGCTATGATTTTTAACTTTGGAACGGTGTTTGATTTTAGTAAGAAAACAAATCGATATGAAAAAGACATTATTATTTTTAGCACTACTCGCCAGCATCAGTATTACAGCACAAGATTTAGCTTACAAACCGGGCGAACATTTCAAATTTAAAATTCATTATGGTATTTTTAATGCCGGATATGCCACTCTCGATTTAAAAACGGGACAATTTAAAGGCAAAAATTTATACCACGCCGTTGGTAAAGGCTGGACAGTCGGACTTTCAAAGTTTTTTATGAAAATAAACGACAACTACGAGAGTTATTTCGACACTTATAATCGTCCGTACAAATATATTCGAAAAATTGATGAAGGTGGATATACTATGGATAAGGAATTGCATTTTGATACACAGCAACATAAGGTGCTGGTTATCAATAAGAAAAAAAATACTGCAAAAAATTATGCTACGCCAAAGACAATCCACGATATGATATCGGTGTTCTATTATTTAAGAAACTACGACACTTCAAATTTAAAAAAAGGTGACGAAATAAAGGTCGATATATTTATTGATGAACAAATTTATCCGTTTAAACTCAAATTTTTAGGCAAAAATGTGTTAAATACCAAATTCGGCAAAATCAACAGTTTGATGTTTCGTCCCATAGTACAATCCGGACGTATTTTTAAGGAAGACGAGAGTGTAACCTTATGGATTAGCGATGATAAAAATAAAATGCCACTACTGATTAAAGCAAAATTAATGGTAGGTTCGTTAAAAGCCAGTTTGATTGAATATCGCGGAATTACAAGCGAAGTGAATTTTAAAAAGTAATTTGTTGATGAGATTACTGCTAAGATAAAGGCGCTGATTTTGGCGTCTTTATTTTTTTACTAAATTTGTATGATGCAAAAACTTAATTTCCCGACATATCAATTTCAGATAGACAAAAGACCAAAAGGTTTTTTCATTTTTGATATTATTCGAAAAAAATACGTTTTGCTGACGCCCGAAGAGTGGGTACGACAACATACAGTACATTATTTAATTGAGCAAAAAGGCTACTCGCCTAACCTAATTGCTATTGAAAAGCAACTCAGCATAAACAACTTAAAAAGACGTTTTGACATTGTTGTATTCAATCAAGAAATGTTGCCGCAAATTTTAATTGAATGCAAAGCTCCGGAAGTAAAAATCACCCAAAAAACCTTTGACCAAGCCAATCAATACAATTGGTTATTAAAAGCGCCATTTTTATTTTTAACTAACGGATTGAAACACTATATTTGCCAAGTAAATTTTGAAGAAAATAATTATGTATTTTTGGAAGAGATTCCGGCTAATTCATAAACTTCAATAAATCATTTTACAAGTAAATTTATCAGAATGAATATAGCAGTTGTCATCTTAAATTGGAACGGAAAAGATTTATTAGAAAATTTTTTACCTTCGGTAGTTTCTTACTCAAACGAAGCGAATATTTATGTCATTGACAACGCCTCTACTGACGATTCTATTGACTTTTTACGTCAAAATTACCCTCAGATAAAAATTGTACAATTAGACCAAAACTATGGTTATGCCGGTGGATATAACCGCGGATTAAAACAAATAGATGCCGATATTTATGCCTTGGTTAATTCAGATTTAGAAGTGACAAAAGATTGGCTAAAACCTATTATCTCCGAATTTAATTCCAACACAAAAACCGCTATTATACAGCCTAAAATTAAGGATTACAAAGACAAAAAAATGTTTGAATACGCCGGTGCGGCAGGCGGATTTATCGATATGTTCGGCTATCCGTACTGCGATGGCAGAATGCTTTTTAATGTTGAAGAAGATTTAGGACAATACGACAAAAACAAGAATATATTTTGGGCTTCGGGCGCTTGTTTATTTATACGCGCTTCTGTTTTTAATGACTTAAATGGTTTTGACGAAAGCTTTTTTGCACATCAGGAAGAAATAGACTTATGTCGGCGCGCCTTGCATCAGGAACATCAAATTACTTATGTCACAAATCGACAGTTTACCACTTAGGCGGTGCCAGTTTAGACAATCAAAATCCGTTTAAAACCTATCTTAATTTTAGAAATAACTTGCTGATGCTATTAAAAAACTTGCCGGCATCGTTAATTTTACCCATTATTTTTATACGACTTTTGCTTGACGGTTTGGCAGGTATTGTATTTCTTTTTCAAGGCAAACCCAAACATACTTGGGCAATTGTTAAAGCGCATTTTGGTTTTTACAAACGCGTAGCTAACACCCTTAAAAAACGTCCCAAAAAACCTATTGACAAGTATTATCAACGATTTTCGATTTTTTTGAAATAAAAAAGTCGGGCAAACTCCTACCCGACTTACACACAAACAAAATTCTCCATACATCTCACTCCATTACTAATATTTTTTCAAAGATAAGACTATTTTGGGAAACCCATTTCGTCTAATTCTTTTAAATTTTCTGCAATATCAGCATCTGTCACACTAAAATCTTCTATTTCGCCTGAAAAATACTTATCATAAGCACCCAAATCGATGTGTCCATGTCCCGACAAATTGAATAAAATTGTTTTTTCTACACCTTCTTCCTTGGCTTTTAAAGCCTCACGGATGGTTTGTGCAATAGCATGAGTTGATTCGGGTGCGGGAATAATTCCTTCTGCTTTTGAAAACATAATTCCGGCTTTAAAACTCTCGGTTTGATGTACGGCACTTGCCTCTATTAAACCATCTTTTAGCAACTGACTGACAATGCTTCCGGCGCCATGATAACGCAATCCGCCTGCGTGAATACTCGGTGGCACAAAATTGTGTCCCAAAGTAAACATTGGCAACAGTGGCGTCATACCAATAGTATCACCAAAATCGTAACGGAATTGTCCTCGTGTCAACTTCGGGCAAGATTCAGGCTCAACGGCTATCATTCGTGTTTTTTTGCCTTTGGTAAAATTGTCTTGCAAAAACGGAAAAGTAATTCCGGCAAAGTTAGAACCACCTCCAAAACAACCGATTACAATGTCGGGATATTCGTCAACTTTTGCCAATTGCTTTTTAGCCTCTTGTCCAATAATTGTTTGATGAAGCAGTACATGATTTAATACCGAGCCCAGTGCATATTTTGTTTTTTCGTCTTTTACAGCCATTTCAATGGCTTCTGAAATAGCAATTCCCAAACTACCCGGGTGATTTGGATCTTTGGCAAGTATTTTTCGCCCTGCTTCTGTTTTATCAGTAGGCGATGGATAAACCTTACCGTCCCAAATTTGCATCATAGACTTACGATACGGCTTTTGGTCATAACTCACTCTTACCATAAACACCTCTAAATCTATTCCAAATAATTGTGTGGCATAACTCAATGCGCTTCCCCACTGTCCGGCGCCTGTTTCGGTGGTAATTTTTTTAATACCCTCTTTGTAATTGTAGTATGCCTGCGGAACGGCAGTGTTCGGTTTATGTGATCCGGCTGGACTTACCCCTTCGTATTTATAATAAATTTTGGCAGGTGTATCCAGTATTTTTTCTAAATTATACGCACGAATCATCGGACTTGGTCTCCATATTTTGT
>CAZSBI010000263.1:0-8381 GCA_964604735.1 uncultured Flavobacteriaceae bacterium
CATTATTACATTTTGTAACACCATATCTAATTTATTATTTTGAAGAAGAAAAAACCAAAGTAATTTTTTTTAAATTTTCCTATTTCTATATCAAAAGAGATATAACGAAATCTGAAATAGAAAAATCCAAACCTAATAATATAAGCATTAATGATGATTCTATTAAATGGACATTAGCTATTCCGGTTTTTCTTTGTAAATCATTAAATATCAAAAAATGGGGCGGTCTAATTAATTATCTATGGTGGATGTTTATTGTAATAATTATAATAAAATTTTTTACACAGGCACTTTCATAAGCAGATAAATATTTGGAAATCAAACAACTATTTCTAAAAAACAACAAATAATTGATGTAAAATAAAAAAACAAATCAAAAAAAAATCATTTTTTTGACTTGTTTTAATTTTATTTCGGTTTGAAAAACAGTTTATTTCTAAAAGCGCCTTCTTCGTGAGCTCATTCGTTGTCTGTGTATGTTATAACTACTCATCTGTGAGCGTCCTTGAATAACTTGTTTGATACCAAAAACAACTAAGCCAAAGGCAATAATAATAACTTTTGAATCAGACAAGTATGTAAATGCTGTGATTAGTGTTCCGAAAATAACTATTATCCAGCCTATTATATACATCTGTCTTCATTGCTTTTTTTACTTTATCAACTGCCAATTTTTTGAATCATATTATCTATCAACTTAGTAACAATATTAATTTCATCGGCATTAATACATTCTTGTTCCATTTCCTTACGGATATCCGAAAAGCGTATTTCTTCATTATCTAATTTGTCAAGATAATAATAGACGGCTTGGCACTGTCATAATTATGTCTTGTAGGTTTCATTTCTTATACCACAAAAACCATTTTTTTTAAACAAATTAATCTTTAATAACCCATTCACCTTTTTCGATTAACGGAAGTGCTTTTTTATATTTAATTTGCTTTGTTTCGCCATTTTTTATATTAAGAATAGTGATTATCTCATTACGTCCATAAGTTTTTCCTTTAACAATTGGCGCTGTAATAGCTTGTTCTTGTCCGCCTTGCATAGCACGTTGGTTATTTGCTGCCATTTCTTCAAGTGAAGGAATATCATTAGCACGACTTTCTTTAAGTTTTGTATTCCTTCTGCGTCGTGGCGCTTTGGCTTCCTGTACTTGATTAGGATCTTCGGTAGGCAAATCACCTTTAAATAAGAACGATAATACATCTTTATTTACCTTATCTAACATAGCGCGGAACAATTCAAAGGCTTCAAACTTGTAAATAAGTATTGGGTCTTTTTGTTCGTAAGATGCCATTTGCACAGATGTTTTTAATTGATCCATTTTATGCAAGTGCTCTTTCCAAGCCTCATCAATAATAGCAAGGGCAATATTTTTTTCAAAATCTGTAACCAATTTTTTTCCTTCGGATTCGTAGGCGTCTTTTAGGTCGGTTGTAATTTTAATTTCGCGTTGCCCATCGGTAAATGGTACTACAATACGTTTATATCTATCGCCTTCGGTTTCATATACGTGTTTGATTAAAGGATAAGCCGTTTGCGCGGTACGTTCTATTTTTTCTTTATAATGTTTAGTGGCTACCTCATAAATTTCATCAATAATTTGAGGCATTGAAAGATTTAAAAACGCATCTTTATCAATAGGTGACTCAATAGCAAAAGTTGTAATCAGCTCCATATTAAACTCGTCAAAATTTTTGCTCGGTTTAGTTTGTTCTACAATTGCTTCAACAGCTTCATAAATCATATTAGATATATCTACCTTTAACCTTTCCCCTTCTAATGCGTGACGACGACGCTTGTAAACCAATTCACGTTGCGCGTTCATTACGTCGTCATATTCGAGTAGTCTTTTACGGATACCAAAATTATTTTCTTCTACTTTCTTTTGGGCGCGTTCTATAGATTTAGAAATCATTGGATGTTGAATAACATCGCCTTCTTTCATACCCATACGGTCCATAATTTTGGCAATTTTTTCAGAGCCAAACAGACGCATCAAGTTATCTTCGAGTGAAACATAGAATTGTGATGATCCGGGGTCGCCTTGACGACCGGCACGACCACGCAACTGACGGTCAACACGTCTTGAATCGTGGCGTTCCGTACCAATAATTGCCAAACCTCCTGCTTTTTTAACATCGCTTGACAATTTAATGTCAGTACCACGACCTGCCATATTTGTTGCAATAGTTACTACACCCGAATTACCTGCTTCGGCAACAATTTCGGCTTCGCGTTTATGTTGTTTTGCGTTCAATACATTATGCGGAATTTTTCTAACATCTAAAAGTCTTCCCAACAACTCCGAAGTTTCGACCGAGGTTGTACCTACCAATACAGGACGTCCTTGATTGACCAATTCTTCTATTTCGTTGATTACTGCATTATATTTTTCGCGTTTGGTTTTATAAATTTTATCATCTTTGTCGATACGCGCCAATGGTTTATTGGTCGGTGCTTCTACAACATCTAATTTATAGATATCCCAAAACTCGCCTGCTTCTGTAATAGCGGTACCTGTCATACCGGATAGTTTGCGATACATACGGAAAAAATTCTGCAATGTTACCGTTGCATAAGTTTGCGTAGCATCTTCAATTTTCACATTTTCTTTTGCTTCAATCGCCTGATGTAATCCATCCGAATAGCGACGACCATCCATAATACGACCGGTTTGTTCGTCAACAATTTTTACTTGTTCGTCCATCACCACATATTCAATATCTTTTTCGAATAATGTGTATGCTTTAAGCAACTGATTTAATGTATGTAATCGTTCGGTTTTGGCGGCATAATCTCTAAAAAGTTTGTCTTTTTTATTGGCTTTTTCGAGAGCATCGTCCTCAGATTTATCAATAGCACCAATTTCTTCACTGATATTAGGCAATACGAAAAAGTCCGGCGCCGTATCTTTTGATAGAAATGCTATCCCCTTGTCACTCAATTCGATAGAGTTGTTTTTTTCATCAATAACGAATAATAATTCTTTGTCAACTTCGGGCATCAATCTATTGTTATCTTGCATATATTGTGCTTCTGTTTTTTGCAAGAGTTGTTTAATGCCTTCTTCACTCAAATATTTGATTAGCGCATTATTCTTAGGCAATCCGCGATAGGTTCTCAATAAATGAAAGCCGCCTTCTTTGGTATTTCCTTCTTTGATCAATTTTTTGGCTAATGCCAATTCTTTGAGCATATTTGACTTTTGCTCTTGATAAATTCTTTCTATATAAGGTTTAAGTTCGTTAAATTCGTGTCGGTCACCTTGTTCTACCGGACCTGAAATAATCAAAGGTGTACGTGCATCGTCAATCAATACGGAATCGACCTCATCTACGATTGAGTAATTATGTTCGCGTTGTACTAAATCTTCTGATGTATGTGCCATATTGTCACGCAAATAATCAAAACCAAATTCGTTATTGGTTCCATAAGTGATATCGGCGGCATAAGCCTTACGGCGTTCGGGTGTATTGGGTTGATAGTGATCTATACATTCGACGCGTAAACCGAGGAATTCGAAAATGGGTGCCATCCAAGCGGCATCACGTTTGGCAAGGTAATCGTTTACCGTTACCAAGTGAGCGCCTCGTCCGGGCAATGCGTTTAGATAAAGCGGCAATGTTGCCACCAATGTTTTACCCTCACCTGTCATCATTTCGGCAATTTTACCTTGATGTAGCACAATACCCCCTAAGATTTGCACATCGTAGTGCACCATATCCCAAACGACCTCCTTACCTTCGGCATTCCAAGAGTTTTGCCATGTTGTCTTATCATCATCAACTTTGATATAATCTTTGCTTGCAGACAATTCTCTATCGAAAGCTGTGGTTGTAACAACAAGTGTCTCGTTATCTTTGAAGCGGCGTGCTGTTTCGCGAACTACGGCGAAAGCTTCGGGAAGAATTTCATTCAATACATCTTCTTCGATTTTATATATTTCATCTTCGACACGGTCTATTTCGTCATACAATTCCTCTCTTTTATCTAAATCTTGTTCTGCATCTGCTTCTTGCCGTATCGCTTCTTGTTTATCGCGAAGTGTTTTAGTTGCTTCTTTTATTTTATTTCTAAATTCGTTTGTTTTATTTCGCAATTCGTCAATAGATATTTTTTGCAATTCGGGTCCTAATTGGTTTACTTTGTCCAACAAGGGTTGCATCTTTTTTATATCTTTCGATTTTTTGTCACCAATAAAAACTTTTAGTAGAGAGTTGACTATATTCATTGTAAATTAGTTTATTAAATTATGATGTGCTATTTGCATAAACAGTACCGCTAATGCGTTATCTGACAAAATAGCAGTAAATTAAATTTTAGTTGTCAAAAATATAAAAAAAAAGTCTCTTTTCAGAGACTTTTTTGTGTTTTATTAACTTTAATGTTTTAATATTCATCTTCGTTCCAAAGAAAATCTTCTTCGGTGGGATAATCCGGCCAGATATCCTGTATAATTTCGAAAACCTCTTCTTCTTCTTCAATTTCTTGAAGGTTTTCTACTACTTCTAATGGGGCACCCGTCCTGATTGCGTAATCAATCAGTTCGTCTTTGGTTGCCGGCCAAGGTGCGTCGCTTAAATAAGAAGCTAATTCTAATGTCCAATACATAATGTGATAATTTTTAAAAGTTTGCAAAAATAATAAAAATATTTTAAATATTCAATAATTATTTTGGAAGCCAAGGAGTTTCCTCTGCTTGTAAATCTACAGACAATTTTCGTGCCAAGACAAACAGATAATCTGACAATCGATTTAAGAATTTAAGGAGCATTTCGTCTTGTTGCTCTACTTCGTTTAACTCTGTGGTTTTGCGTTCTGCTCTACGACAAACAGTACGACATATATGAGAAATTGAAACATGTTCGTGTCCGCCGGGTAAAACAAAAGTTGTCATTGGCGCTAAACTTTCTTCCATTTCATCTATTTTTTTTTCCAAAAAAGCGATATCCTTGTCGTTTAGTCTTGGTATCGAAAGACGATCTTTACCATTGGCAAGTTTTTCTTTTGATTTGTCTAAGGCTAAAAAAGAGCCTAATGTGAATAATTTATTTTGGATAAATATTAACTCTTCTTTGTAACTAACAGCTACTTTATCTCTGAGCAGACCTATATAAGCATTTAACTCATCGACGGTGCCGTAAGCTTCTATTTTGATATGGTGTTTTGCGACACGAGTACCGCCAATCAATAAGGTGGTACCCTTATCACCGGTTTTGGTATATACTTTCATGATTGCTTGGTTGTGAAATGTTGAAATTTACCTTTTTTTGTTTGCCTCGCGAATATATTTTTGCAAAGCCATTGTCATAGACGGATTTTTTGGTGTTGGCGCCTCAATATCAATACGTAATCCTTTTTCTTTGGCTACTGCTATTGTCGATTTGCCATATACGGCTATACGTGTGTCGTTTTGCACAAAATCAGGGAAATTTTTATACAGAGATTCAATACCTGAGGGGCTGTAAAATACCAAAATGTCATAAAAAACATCTTTAAGTTCTGACAAATCGCTGATGCAAGTCTTAAAAAAAACAGCTGATTTCCAATTAATTCCTAATTTATTCAACATTTTTGGAATTTCAGGTTTTAATTTATCGGATGAAGGCAACAAAAAACGTCCTTCGGGTGATTTGCTGATAATGTTTCCTAAATCTTCTATGGTTTTGTTACCGTAAGAAATTTTGCGTTTTCTATACACAATATATCGTTGCAGATACAAAGCTATTGCTTCGGATTGACAATAATATCGCATTGTGTTAGGTACTGTATAACGCATTTCTTCAGCTAAACGAAAAAAATGATCAACTGCATTGCGACTGGTAAAAATAATCGCATCAAAATCTGCTATTGATATTTTTTGTTTTCTGATATCTTTTGCCGTAGAACCTTCTACATGAATAAATGGTTGAAAATCAATTTTAACTTTCTCATTTTCAGCCAATGCTATATATGGAGAATTTTCAGAAGCCGGTTCAGGCTGAGAAACTAAAATAGTCTTTACTTTCTTGTTCTTTAACATAGTTTTTTCGCTCATAAAATATGAAAACTTAGCCAATAAATAACCAACATTATTGGTAAAATTTCTGATATGCAAAGATATAAAATAAATTGATATGTTTTAAAATTAATGTGCTTTATCAAACTGTTCGAATAATTGCCTGCCCAAAAGAGATAATAAAGAGCTATTAGTGAAGTTATCACTATAAATATCAGCATGTTATGTATTGGCATAAAGAAAATAAAAAATGAAAAAATTATTAAATAAAAGTTAAGAAAAATTTCAAATGTGACTCTAATATGTCTTATTTCGTGCAAATTTTCTTTTTTCTTCATCAAAAAAACAATAAATGCGACGGTCAAATATTTATGCAAAACAAAAATAGAAGAAAGTATAAATATACTTACTATACTAAAAAAAGGAAAAACTTCCCTGCTAATATTGCTGTAATAAAACAAAATACTTACAAATAGTAAGGTAAAACCCAAAATTCTAATCAATATATTTAATATTTGATATGCCGAAAAGACATTTTTACTATGCCTTTCATACTCAAATACATACACATTAGGGGCGCTTATATTAAGCAAATATTTTGTTCGACTTGTAATCATATTAAACATAATCAGCAAGCTTGTTATCAGCATTGCTATAACAAAAACATTTTGCAAATCAACATATGTGCGAACGATATTTATATATTTTACCATAAGATACGCAAAAGTATAAAAAATACTTTGATTTATAAGATAGCATCATTTACATCAAAACAATATTTATTTCAATTAATACACAAATCCTAAAAATGTCATTCATACGCTAAATGATGCCGTTCATAAAGAAAATCATGCCGTTCATGCATTTTTTATAAAAAACAAAAAAAAATTACATACCTTTGTATTGAAATAGAGAAATTAGTTTTTTTCATATTTCATTGTTTTATTTGTGTTGTTAATTGAGGTAAAACTCATGAGAAAAAGCCATCTATTTGCGATGGCTTTTTTGATTTGTAAAATTTCGGCATCAATCTTGTAGAATAATTATTATATTTGAAAAAAAATATTGATGAAACAAATTTTAACAATCATACTATTGTTCAATATGTTTATTGGCAAAGCTCAATTGAACAAAATTTTAAAACAAACGCCTTACTACATCAAAACCGTGCAACTCAACGATGGAAAATTGCCTAAACCAAGCGCTGTAATTCCATTAAATTTCACAATCTATTTTTCATTTGACGATTTACAAGGCGACGAAAAAGAATATTATTACAAAATTGTTCGTTATGACGAAAACTGGCAACCAAGCAATTTGTCGGTTTCTGAATACATCAACGGATTTGATACTGCCGTCATCGAAGATGTCGAAAACTCGACAGGTACTCTACAAACTTATACACATTACGCTCTTGAATTGCCCAATGATAATACAAAAATTTTGTTGTCCGGCAATTATGTATTAGAAGTTTTAAACGATGAAGATGAACTTATTTTTTCAAAACCATTTATTCTTTACGAAAACAAAATCGATATAAGCATACAAGTAAAATGGGCAAATGATGTAACAAAAAAAGACCAGTGGCAAGCCATAGATTTCTCTATTTATAAAAGTGCTTTTAATATTATGAATGAAAATGAATCGATCACGGCTCGCATTTTTCAAAACAATGATATTTACTACTACAAAGAGTTTCATCAGCCTACTTTTTACAAGGGAGACGAATGGGTTTATCATTATCCTAACGAAGCCGTTTTCGAAGGAATTAATGAATTTAGACAATTTGAAACCAAAGATTTACGAGGGGTTAATTATGGTATTTATCGAAGCGAGTTGAATAATTTATATGATTTTTATCCGTATGAAGATAATTATCGCAAGCATTATTTATTTCATAAAGATATTAATGGCAGTTACATAATTAACACTTTACAAGGTGAAGATATGGCAACCGAAGCCGATTATGTTTATGTGCATTTTGTCTTCAACAATACGATTGATGATAACAAAAGGCTTTTTGTTGTAGGCAGATTTAATGATTTTAATCCCAACGAAGATTACGAACTTACACTAAACGAAGAAACGGGAAAATACGAAGTGGCTGTTTTGCTCAAACAAGGATACTATAATTATATGTATGTAAGCAAAAACCTCGACGGACAAATTGACGTAGCCGAAATAAACGGCAGTTTTGCCCAAACAGAAAATGATTACTCAATAATTGTTTATTATCGCTCACCCGGCGCAAGATACACACGCGCTATTGGCTATGGTAAAGCAAACTCTGACCGGATTAAGTAAGTGAGAGGTTAAGGGGTTAAGGTTTTAAGGGATTAAGGTGTTAAGGTAACAAGGTAATAAGGTAATAAGG
>CAZSBI010000264.1:0-5551 GCA_964604735.1 uncultured Flavobacteriaceae bacterium
GAAAGCAAAAATACAATATTTTTTTTTGCCGTCAATCAAAGATATTGATAATAAGAAAATCGAAAATCTTGATTAAAACAATTTGTGTAACTTTGTCGCAAATGAATATACAATCTATATTTAGTAAAGAAAAAATGGGTCTATTGACGCTTCGCGGAGTGTCAATACTGGCAAAATTTGTCTTTACCGCTTTGTTTTTCCAACTTTCGGAAGCACAATTTGGTGAGTATAGCTTGGTGGCAACCACTATTTTGCTTTTGGTTTTTGTAATGGGCTTAGAGTTTTACAGCTATGCCAATCGTGCCGTAATGACGCCTGACACCAATACGCAAAAAATTATTTTTAATCAGTTTTCGCTGTATGGAATTTTATATCTGCTACTGATTCCATTGGTTTATATCATTTTTAATCTGGCAAAATTTGATTACGCATACCTGTATCTTTTTTATGCTGTTTTAGTAACGGAGCATCTCAATTTCGAATTTTACCGTTTGCTTTTTGTCTTTAAAAAACCATTGCAAGCCAATATCAATTTGTTTTTGCGCAACGGATTGTGGGTGCTTTTTGCTTCGTGGCAAATGTATGTGTATAAGGAAATTAGTATTGCCGAAATTTTATGGTATTGGTTTATCGGAAATGCTTTCGCCTTGATTTATACATTAATTATTATCATCGGAAAACGCTATAAAATTGACACTCAAAATTTTAAATGGGATAAACAATGGATTAAAACAGGTCTTTTGGTAAGTGTGCCTTATATTTTGGCAACTTTGGCTTACAAAACCATCGAATTTTCTGACCGTTATATGATTGATTATTTTTTAGACAAAAAACAAGTAGGCATTTATTCGTTTTTTGCCAATATGGCGAATGTGCTCAATATTGTGTTGTTTACCATTGTTATTTCGATGATTTATCCGAAAATGGTCACGGCAATTATGGAAAAAAATCAACCGGCTTATCAAAAATATTTTAAACGAATGAAAAAAGAAACTGTTTTTTATGCCGCCGGCGTTTCGGTTTTTTTGGCAATTATATTACCTATTATTCTAATGGCTATTCATAAAGATATTTATTTGAAGCAATTTTATGTTTTTTTCTTACTGATTTTGGGCAATTTCTTTTTAAATCTGTCTTTTGTATATCATTTTGTTATTTACGCGCAACACAAAGATTGGCAAATATTTAAAGCAACAGCTTGGGCGGCAATTGCTAATGTGCTACTGAATTTATTGCTAATTCCCTTATTGGGCATTGCCGGTGCGGCTTTGGCAACCTTAGTTAGTTTTTCTATTATTTTGTTAATCAAATATAAAGACGCCCGAAATTTTAGTGTTTAAAATTAAAAATGAATAACAGAGGCAAATTTTGATACTGATATCTCCTTATGAATGACCGTATATTTTCGACGTAATTTTCAAGCATAATTCCGACAAATTTTAGTAACTTGCCCGTCCGAATTAACCTAAAATAAATAGACTTTGTTAAAGGAGTATATCAACAAAAAATATTTGCTATACGGCGGCGCCATTGTTTTTACAAGGGGCTTTGAGTTGTTGGTGTTATTTTTTGCAGCACATTTACTTAGCAAGGACGATTACGGTACATTAGAGTTTTATAAAAAAGTGATTGAAGTGGGTTCATCATTTTTAGCTTTTGGTTTTCCTGCCTTGATTATGAGTTATACAAGAGGAGAGAATAGTAAACGCTATTTTTATGTTTTGGCATTGCTTTTTGTCGCTTTATTATCTATTTTGATATTGCCTATTTTTTATTTTTACGGATTGCTCTTCTTGTTAATTCCTTTGGTTTTTTATGCCGTTTTCTTTAACGGTAGTATTACACAAAACTTCTTATTGGTACAAAAAGGCAGCGACACGGTAGCCTTGTATAAAATTATTATTTCATTATTGTTTTACGGCAGTGTGGCTATTATGATTTACTACTATCATATCAAGGCGATGGCTTTTGTATATCCATCTTATGTTTTGATGCTGCCCTATATGCTTATTACGTTTGTCATCTTAAAAAATCAACGAATTGTAAGACGAAAATTGATGCAATACGGCAAACTTTTTTATAGTTTATTGCTGAGTTCTTTTACTTTGGTGGTGAGCAATTTTGCCAATTTAATGTTTTTATACACCGATATTTTTGTCATCAAAATATTTTCGGAACACGCCAATGTGCAAATTGCCAATTATAGTTTTTCTTTAAACATTGCCAATGCTCTAATGCTTATTCCGCTCACTTTGGTACAAGCAGATGTTGAACAGCTGAAAAAAACAAGCAAAGAAATTCCTGTGTTGTTTAAAAAGATATTGGTGTTGGTACTATTAGTAATGCTTTTGCTGACCGGTTTTTATTATGGATTAATATCGCTGGCGTTTGAAAAATACGCCGATACATTTGTGTTGTTCTTGATTATTTTATCTGCCAAGTTTTTTCAAGCTTTAACGCCTTTATTTGGTACCTATTTAACCATTCTTAAAAAATTCAGACCCAATTTATTAGTCAATTTAGCAACATTATTGTTCAATATAGCGTTTAGTTACATATTGTTTTTCACCAACGGCGTTTATGGTGTCGCGGCAGCAAGTTTTATCAGTCTGTTTTTACGATTTGTCGTACTTGTGTGGTTGGTTGATAAGGAAGTAAATTTAAAATTAAAAGATTTTGTTTTTAAAAAATAATTAATATATGAAGTTCATTATTACGGGAGGCGGAACAGGAGGACATATTTTTTCGGCAATTGCCACGGCAAATGAGTTGAAAAAGCAAGTGACTGATGCCGATTTTTTATTTATTGGCGCCAATGATTATATGGAAATGGACATTATACCCAAAGCGGGTTACCCAATTGTGGGTATGGACGTACATAGAATGAATCGTTTTCAGCGATGGAAAAATTGGAAAATGCCCTTCGAAATCATTAAAAGTCTGTATCAGTCTTATAAAATCATTAAAAAATTTAAACCCGATGCCGTTGTAGGCACAGGCGGTTTTGCCACCGGACCGGTAATTTTTGCGGCACAATATATGGGCATTCCTACATTTATACAAGAACACAATGCGTATCCCGGCATTACCAATCAACTGCTGGCTCGTAAAGCAACTCGAATACATACGGCTTATAAAAATGTTGCACCGTATTTTAAACAAGAAAAAGTTTTGGTTACCGGCAATCCTGTAAGAGATGAATTTTATTTAAAACCACCTGCAAAAACAGTAGCAGCCTCTAAATTTAATCTCAATCCGGACAAGCCCGTAGTGCTAATGATTGGCGGTAGCAGAGGCGCCTTGCCAATGAATAAAGCACTTGAAAAAATCATTCCTGAATTGATAAAAAATGATATTCAATTAATTTTTCAAACCGGCAAAAAACTATACGACAATTATAAACATTTGGCATCATCGCAAATTATTGTGCTACCCTTTATTGACGATATGATTCAGGCTTATGCCGCTTCCGATGTGGTCATTTCGCGTTCGGGCGCTATGAGTTTTACGGAGTTTGCGCTACTGGGCAAGCCTGCCATAATTGTTCCCGATCCAAATTTTGAACAAGATCATCAAACTAAAAATGCCGAAGAAATTGCCGAAGGCAATGCCGCTGTTTATGTCAAAGAAATCGATTTAGACAAAGAACTGTTGCCTGCTGTTTTGTCCGTTTTAAATGATGATGAATTAAGAAAATCATTGTCGCAAAATATTCTTAACTTTGCTTTTCCAAACGCTGCAAAAGATATTGCTGAGGATATTTTACAGCACATTAATCAATAATTTTAACTATGTCGGCAGGTTTATTCGGTTTTTTTATCAAGGACAAAAAAATAGGGCAAATTGCTTCGCTTTATCCCGAGTTTGATAGTGTTTTTCACGAAAAATTTTTGGCTCATAATGTAGTAGGCGGCAAAATGCTCAATGCTTTAAATAAAGATAGATTTTTTATAGAACAAGATGGTATTACAATTGCTTTTGATGGTATAAATTTGACTGAAAACATAAGCGATTCTAATGATTTTTTTCAACAATACCGACAAAACGGCGTAGATTTTGTCAAGCAGCTAAAAGGTGTTTTTGTTGGTTTTATATTAGATGAACATCAAGAAAAACTTTATATTTTTAGCGACAACTTAGCGACAAAAAGCTTGTATTATTACTATCACCCCGAATTCGGATTTGCTTTTTCGTCATCTCTGCAAGTGCTGACAAAGGCATTTAGACAAAACCAAGTTTCTTACACTTTAAACACCGATGCCGTATATATGATGGCATTGTACGGAATGGTTTTAGACAATCAAACTTATGTATCGGAAATCGCTAAACTGCCTTATAGTTCTATTTTAGAATACGACATCAAACAACAGCGCTTGCAATTAGAACAATATCATCAGTATCATTCCAAAAAATCAGATATTTCTTATGATAAAGCTATTGACAAAATTGAAATATTGTTAGGTGGAGCTATTCAAAAAAATTGGGCAAAAAGCAAAACTTATTCAGATCAATATTTTACCCTACTTAGTGGCGGTATGGATGCGCGAGTCAATGCTTTGGTTGCCAAAGAATTAGGTTACAAAAACATCAAAAGTTTAACCTTCGGACAGTCGGGCTCAAAAGATGTTTTGTATGCCGAACAAATTGCCAAAGGCGAAGGATTTGACCACAAAAGTATTTTGTTGGACGGTGGCGATTATTTAATCGATAATATTTTCGAAAATTATATTATTCCAAATGACGGTATGATATTTTTTAATGGGTCGGCACATATGTCTTCTTCGTTAAAACAAGAAGATTTATCCGCCTTTCCAATCATTCATTCGGGGCAAATCGGTGATGTGTTATTTGGTGCTTTTGTAGCCGAAAATTTTGATTTTAAAGAAAATAAGAGTTCTTTGGGTTATACGGGATTTGTCAGGCAAAAAGACTTGTTAGACAAAATAGAAAGTTTGGATAGCATCTTAGAAAAATACCGGCAACGCGGTTACGAAATGTATATTTATGAACAAAGGCAAATACACGCAACCATATACGGCGATCGTTCTATTGCCGCTTACAAAGACACTATTTCGCCTTTTTATGATAAAGAATTGATACAGTTTTGTATGTCATTGCCCAATGCTTACAAAAAAAACCAAATTATTTATTTCGATTGGCTCAAAAAATACCACCCGCAAGTAGTGCAGTACCCTTGGGATAAAATAAATATGAATCCGGATAAACATTGGAAAATAAAGTACGGAAAATTGTTTAAAAAATATTTTAACGGGGCAAAAAAATATTTTCATTGGCATTACGAAAGTATGAATCCTTATGGCATTTGGTTGAAAGAAAATCCGAAAATTATAGCTCACTTAGATCAAATATTACAAGAGGAATTAAGCCGAAAATTCTGGTCAGATGAGATGAAAAACGACTTAAAAAAAATATATGCCGATGATATTTTTGAATTTAGAAATAAGTTTGCCGTCATAACCGTATTATTGGCTATTCGTTTGCATTTCGAATAATAATTATTCTGTTTATTAATGATAAAGTTGTAAATTTG
>CAZSBI010000265.1:0-3049 GCA_964604735.1 uncultured Flavobacteriaceae bacterium
GCAATAATTAATCGAATATTTTTCAATAAACAAACCAAAATATCACACAAACAATGAAAAAATTATTCATCATATTGAGCATTTTTGCTGTAAATTCGCTTTGGGCACAGTCGGGCAGGCTGTCCGGTGGTTACGAAACCTATTTGCAGTATTATCAAAACGATAGTCCTACTAATTTTCTGAAACCCAAAGACTTATTGCGTTCTATGAACTATTTTAACCTGCAATATTCGCAAGATAATTTTAGTGCAGGACTGCAATACGAAGCTTTTTTACCCAAAGCATTTTTGGGTTACAACCCTGATTTGAAGGGCAACGGATTGGCAACTTATTTCGTGAGATACAAAAAAGATAATTTAGATGTTACGGCAGGCTATTTTTACGAACAATTTGGTAGCGGATTGGTTTTTAGAGCTTGGGAAGATCGTCAGTTAGGTATCAATAATGCCGTACGCGGATTGCGAGTAAAGTATAACTTTGACGATGTGGCAGATTTTACCGCATTTTTTGGCAATCAACGACTTGGTTTTGAACTAACCGAATCGACGGTTTATGCTGCCAATACGGATATTAATTTAGATAACTTGTTGAAATTGAAGGATATTCAACTTAAAACCGGATTTAGTTACGCAGCGCGTTATCAAGATATTGAAAGCAATAACGAAGCGGTGCAACCCATTGTCGGCAACTATTCATCACGATTAGATTTAACAGCCGGTAATTTTTACAGCAATTTTGAATATGTTTACAAAGAATCGGATATGCGTGTAACAAATGGCGTTAAACTTGACGAAGTGCTTTTTGACGGCAATGCTTGGTTATGGAATTTTGGCTATTCAAAAAAAGGAATAGGGCTAAATGCCACCCTAAGACGTATCGAAAATATACAAATGTACGGCGACAAAATGCTCGAAGGCAATCTGTACAATGCAGGCGTAATGAATTTTGTACCCGGATTGACCAAACAACACGATTTTAGTTTGGCAAATATCTATGTTTACCAAGCACAACCAAATATTTCGTTTGGCGAAAAGAAAGTTGGCGAGATAGGAGGGCAAGTCGATTTGTACTATAATTTTAAACGCAAATCTTTTATCGGTGGAAAATATGGCGCAAAATTGGCAATGAATTTTTCGCGCTGGCACGGATTAGATGCAGAGTTTGATAATACAAAACAGATTTATAGAGCCAAATTTGCCAATGCAGGCGAATTGTATTTCCAAGATTTTAATATCGAATTGCGCAAAAAAATGTCCAAAAAATTGAAAACCATAGTGTCGTTTATCGATATCAAATACAATAAGTTGAAACTCGAAGGCGAAGGCGAAATGGTACACGCCAATATTGCCGTAGCCGATTTTGAATATAAAATGGCAAAAAAACGTTCAGCGCGATTAGAATTGCAACATCTTTCGACCCAAGAAGATATGAAAAATTGGGTAGCCGGACTGTTCGAATATAATTTTAACCATAATTTTAATATATATTTTGGCGATATGTACAATTATGGAAACGAAATCGAAAAAGTACATTTCTTTAATGTCGGCGCTACTTATAACAAATCATCAACCCGATTGAGTGTAAATTATGGTCGTCAACGAGGCGGATTGTTGTGCGTGGGAGGCGTTTGTCGATACGTGCCGCCAAGTAAAGGCGTAACAGTAAGTATGTCGGTATCATTTTAAAATAATAAAAAATTATACTTATTTTTATTAAAAAAATTAGATATTTGCATTTTTTATAGGCTAATTTATTATTAAATGGAAAATTTTGAAGCGCAATGGCAACGAGTCATTCAGTTTTTTAAACAAAAATTTACCGATGGCGAAATGCCTCAAATGGATACAATTTTATTTTTGATAGGTGTACAAGAGTTGGGTATGATAAAACCTAAATTTACCAAAGACGAGAAACTGAATTTAATGCACGTAGCTACTTGCAAACTGTTAGAACCTTATGGATATTACGAATTTTCACATTTTGATGACGAGGGCTGGCCGCATTATAACAAAGAGAAAAATATTGAGAAAATGTTGTCGCAAGAACAAGAAGAATTGATGAAGGAAGCCATTATTAACTATTTTGATGACAACAAATTGATATGAAAAACACCATTATACTGCTTTTATTACTTTTTACAGCCAATATTTTTGGACAGAATATGGCAAAACGCGAACTGTTGGCAAAACGTTTCGTTAGAGATGCGCGTGCCCATTTAGTAATGGATACTATTATTTGGAAAGAACAAAACAAAGTTTTTAATCAATTAGAAAAGAATTTTACTGATTATGGTTTAGATATTACTGTCGCTGAGGATTATAACTACTTTTTAGATAAAATGGAGGAGCAATTTAGATTTTTGCGCGACCATATTTACAAGCAAATAATTTACACATATCAACATCGGAACTATGATGAGGTTCAAAAATATATAGCGCAAATCCAAGCAGGAAAAAGACGAAAAGTAATTCATACTTCGGGTTTATATCCTTTGATAAAAAAACTATTGACAAAAGAAATTAATGATGTATATAAATATTCGATTCCCAAGTATTTAGAAATCATAAAAAGACGCAGAGAGCCGGTGCCTTTGGTTTTAAAAGTGAACAATAAAAAGGTAACTCCAAAAGAAATAGGATTGAAAGTCTTTGTGATAACCAACAATTTTGATTATACCAAAGTGAATATTTTAGATGAAGAAAAATCTTTGTTGCTAAAACCTAAGGGATACACCTACAAGCAAATTCAGAAGATCTTAGTCGAATATAAAGGCAAAAAATTTATATTTAAACCCGATGACAGCATTAAATATTTGCCTAAAAATTTAGCCGAATTGAATAATTTAATGTCTAAATACAGCTTTGAACAAATTCCGGAATGGAAAATGGAAGTAAATGAAGACAAAAAGAAAATTGAAGTGAAAATGGAAAGCGTTATAGAATCATCGGTGATAAAAGTGAAGCAAAAAGCAAAATTTAAAGCAAAATTAGATTAATTTTTTTGCCACTTAATCGCATTGTCAATAACTCCCTTAACACCTTAATACCTT